>JASLAV010000243.1 GCA_030146905.1 Lentzea sp.
GTGTGCACGAGCACGACGTACGCCGACCCGTCCTTCTTGCGCAGACCCAGGTGCGGCCGCACCTTGAGGGTCAGGTCACCGGCGCGGTAGGTGGCCGGCTCGACCGGTACGCCGGTGGCCCGGAACGCCGCGAGCCACGGCAGGAACCCGTCGGCGATCTCCTCGAACGCTCGCGGCTGCCCCGTCCGGTTCGCGTTGAGCACCGCCTTCTTGAGTTCCAGTTCAGGTTCGGTGGAGTTGACCGCTCGTCGCATGGCGTCACGGATCGGGTTGTAGAACCCGCACACCTTGGGGTCGTCGGTCAGGTACATCCCCCGCTGTTCCGACACGATGTTGTTGCGTCCACGCTGACCGCTCATGACGTACTCGGTGAACGACAGTGCGGTGACGCTGACGTTGTTGTCCGGCAACGCTTTCTCCCCTCGTACCGCCTTCTTCACCTGACGTTATCGGAGAGGTCTGACAAAGACGGCGCTCTGCCGAACGGCCTAGTGGTTACAGGCTGTTGACCGTTCACTCGAAAGGTGACACGCACAGTTGCGATCTGCGCCTCAATCTGCAAGCGGACAGTGACGTGCCGGCAACTGATCACGTGAATGACCGTTCGTCCGCCGTTCGCCGACGCTCACGCAACGCTCACCGCAAGACCAGCGGAAGTAACACTCCGTAGAAGATCAACTCGGGAGAATGTCTTCCAACGGGAGGATTCACGGCGAGGGAGCATGATGGCGGTAAAGGCGGAGCGTTCACCCGGTAGAGCGGGTGACGTGGAGGTTCCGCAGCCGCGCCGGCTGAGCGAGTGGCAGGTCCACCCCGGCCACTGGCCGCACGCGGTGCAGGTGACGGTCATCCTCGTCCTGATCGCCCTGCTGCTGTGGGCCATCGCCGTGACGCTCGGGCCCGACCAGGCGTTCATCGTCGGTTCCGCGGGTGTCGCCGCCAAGCTCATCTGCATGTACCTCGACACCCGCGCCCAGCCCTAGCGCCCGTAACGTTCCGCGGCCCTCGCCTTCGCCTTCGCCGCCTCGACCTCCCGGTCCTTCGGTGGCGCCGTGGTCACCAGCGCGTCGAGCAGTTCCGCCGTCGCCGCCGCGACGGCCTCGACGGCCCTGTCGAACGCGGCCTGGTTCGCCGACGACGGCTTGGCCGCCCCGCTCACCTTCCGCACGTACTGCAGCGCCGCGGCCTGCACCTCGTCGGAGGTGGCCGGCGGTTCGAAGTTGTGGAGCACCCGGATGTTTCGGCACATGCCCCCACTATGACCTGCCGGGCGGCGCCGCGCGGGTGTGGATGCGTTCTCCCTGCTTGCCGAAGAGGCTGATGATCTCCGCGGGCCTGCCGTCCGCGCTGCTGAAGCTGTGCGGCTGGCGGCAGTCGAACTCGGCCACCTCGCCCGCGCGCAGCACGACCTCCTTGTCGCCGAGCCGCATGCGGATCCGCCCGCTCAGCACGTACATCCACTCGTAGCCCTCGTGCACGCGCGGTTCGTGCAGCTCCTCGTCGGTGATGATCATCTTCCACGCCTGCAGCGGCCCGATCGAGCGGGTCAGCGGGATGCCGACGCGGCCGTGGCTGAGCTGGCGCGGCTTCATCGCGACGCGCGGATCGCCCACCTCCGGCGCGCCGACCAGGTCGTCGAGCGTCACCTGGTAGGTCCGCGACAACGGCATCAGCAGCTCCAGCGTCGGCTTGCGCTGGTCGGTCTCCAGCCGGGACAGCGTCGACTTCGAAATGCCCGTCATCTCGGACAACGCCGCCAGAGTCAGGTCGTGCTCCGCCCGCAGCGCGGCGAGCCGTTGCCCCAGTGTTGTTGCCATAATGGCAACCTACTTTGCCAAAAGAGGACTGTCGACCGCACTCTCGGAGCATGAACTACGAAGTGGTGATCATCGGTGGAGGAGCGGCCGGGCTGAGTGCCGCCCTGATGCTGACCAGGGCGCGTCGCAGCGTGCTCGTGGTCGACGGCGCGGAGCCGCGCAACAAGCCGGCCGCGCACATGCACAACTTCCTCTCCCGCGACGGGTTCTCGCCGTTGGAGCTGCTCAAGCACGGTCGCGCCGAGGTGGAGGGGTACGGCGGAGAGGTCGTCAACGACGACGTGCGGGGCGTGACCCGGACTGACGACGGCTTCGCGATCGAGCTGAGCGGACGCACCGTGCACGGCCGGCGCGTGCTGTTCGCGACCGGCATGGTCGACGAGGTACCGGACAACCTGCGCGAACGCTGGGGCCGTGACGTCTTCGGCTGCCCGTACTGCCACGGCTACGAGGTCCGCGACCAGAAGCTCGTGGTGTTCGGCGAGGAGATGAAGGTCGCGCTGGTCCGGCAGTGGTCGAGCGACGTCACGCACGTCGAGTCGGTGGACGGCGTCGAGGTCGAGGACGACAGGCTCGTCGCGGTGATCTCCGGTGAACGGCGCGTCCCCGCCGACGCGCTCGTGTACTCCGCGCCGGTCAAGCCGCGTGACGAGCTGCTGCTCGCGTTGGGCGCCGAGACCGCGGAGACGATCGCCGGGCCGTTCGTGCGCACGGACGACAAGGGACGCACGAGCGTGCCGGGCGTCTACGCGGCGGGCAACGTCACGGACCCGGCGGCCATCGTGATCGTCGCCGCCGCGCAGGGCGCCCAGGCGGCAGGGATGATCAACATGGATCTGCTGGGACTCGTCCCAGCGGCAGGCTGATCCGGAAGGTCGAGCCCTCGCCGAGCGTGCTGGTCACCGACACCGTGCCGCCGTGGGCCTCCACGAGGTGCCGCGTGATCGCGAGCCCGAGCCCGCTGCCGCCCGTGCGGCGGCTGCGGGACTTGTCGGCGCGCCAGAACCGGTCGAACACGTGCGGCACGTCGTCCGGCGCGATGCCGGTGCCGGTGTCGCTCACCTCCAGCACGGCGTCGTCGCGCTCCCGGAAGAGCTTCACCACGACCTCGCCGCCGGGCGGCGTGTAGCGGACGGCGTTCACGACCAGGTTGCCGAGGGCTTGGCGCAGCCGCACCGGGTCCGCGGTGAGGTGGATCGGCGTGGTCTCCGCGCGCAGCAGGACCTCCCGGTTCTGCTGCGCGTTGACGACCTGGTCCGCGACGTCGTCGAGCGCGATCGGCTCCGGGTGCAGCCGGAGCGTTCCCGCGTCGGCCTGCGCCAGGTCGTGCAGGTCGTCCACGAGCCGTTGCAGCAGCAGCGACTCCTCCAGCAGCATGTCGATCAGGTGCGGGTCCGGTTCCGCCAGCCCGTCCTGCGTCGCCTCCAGCCAGCCGGTGATGTTGCCCAGCGGCGTGCGCAGCTCGTGCGCGACGTCGCTGACCATGGCCTGGCGCTGCCGTTCGGTCTCGGCGAGCTTCGCCGACATCGCGTTGAACGACCTCGCGAGCTCACCGATCTCGCCCGCGCCGCCGTCCACACGCGCTGTGCGGTCGCCCTCGGCCGTACGTTTCGTGGCGGCGGTGAGAGCCCGGATCGGTCGCACCAGCTGGGTCGCGGTGATCCAGGACGCGAAACCGGCGATCGCGAGGATCCCCAGTGCCACCAACGTGATCCGGGTCGCGCCGGTGGTGGACAGGTCGATGCCCATCGGCTCGCCACCGGTCGGTGAGGTGAGGAACAGCTGCGCCGGCTCGGCGACGTGCGGACGCAGCTGCTCACGGCGTGCGCTGTCCATGCACCCCACCAGCTCCGGCTGGCCGTTGCGGACGGCGAGGAGCTCCCAGTCGAACGTGATCCGTCCCGGGGACTTGTCCTTGATGCCCTCGTAGCCGGGCAACCGGTTCAGGCACTGCGTGAACAGCGTCTGGAGCTGCCCGTAGGCGGCTGTTTCCGTCGCCGTCAGGGTGTACAGCCGATTGCCGGCCTCGCAGCCTTCCCACAACGAGAGCCGGCCGGGTTCGTCGTCCGGCAGCCGCGGGCGGCCGTTGGGCGCGTCCACGGTCCTGATGTGGAGGTTGCACTCGGTGAGCTGATCGGCATAGGCGTGCAGCGTGCGGAACTCCTCGTCGGTGAGCTTGAACGGCCCGACCGCCCGTGGATCGATCTGGCCGTTGACGTTCAACGGGTCGACCAGCGCTCTCGGCGTGATGGGCAGGCGCGGTGCGCTCTCGGTGCCGGTGTCGACCAGCTTCTTGCCGTTGTGGTCGGTCAGTGCGATGCGGCGGTCGTACCTGCGCGCTATGTCGTCCACTGTGGACTTGGCGTCGGCCCAGCTCCTGTGCGTGGCGGCGTAGTTCACCAGCTCGTCGACGATCGCGGCGTCCGTCTCGAGCGCCTCGCCCTGCTCCTGCCGGATGGCGCCGGTCGTCGCCTGGCTCGCGAGCCACGCCGTGACGGCGATCGAGCAGGCCGCGATCACCAGCGAGAACAGGAAGAACCGGACCAGCAGGCTTTTCATGCGAGCTTGTACCCGATGCCGTAGACGGTCAGCAGCCGTTCCGGCCGGCGCGGGTCCTGCTCGATCTTGCGGCGCAGCTTCATCATGTGCACGTCGACCGTGCGCGCGGTGATGAACCCGTCGTCCAGCAGCTGTTCGCGCGTGAACACCCGTTGCGGCTGCGCGGCCATCTTGGCGAGCAACCGGAACTCCGCGGGCGTGAGGCTCACCAGCTCGTCGTCGATGCGGACCTCGTGCCGGATCGGGTCCACGGTCAGGTCGCCGACCTTGAGCACCGTCGCGTTCGTCTCGCGCGCACGCCCGGTGCGCCGCAGGATCGTGCGGACCCGCGCCACCATCTGCCGCGGCCGGAACGGTTTGGTGATGTAGTCGTCCGCGCCCAGGTCGAACCCCAGCAGCACGTCGTCCTCGGTGGACCGCGCCGTGAGCAGCACGATCGGCACGTCCGACTCCGACCGGACGGCGCGCATCACGTCGATGCCGTCCACCAGCGGCATCATCACGTCCAGCACCAGCAGGTCGGGGTTGCGCCGCCGCGTCTCGTCGATGGCCGCCCGCCCGTCGTGGACGACCAGCACGGAATGCCCGTCGTGCTCAAGGTACCGGCGGACGAGTTCGGCCTGGTGGACGTTGTCCTCCGCGACGAGGATGTGGGCACACACAGTTCGCAGTATGCAGGCCTTCACGACAGTCAAGCGGAACGCAAACAGGTTCTTCATCAGTTCCCGCGAGCGTTGTGGTCATGAAGGTGCACCTGGTCCTGGCGGCGACAGCGCTGACGGCGCTGCTGCTCACGGCGACGGAACTGGCAGGCGAAACTTCCCCTGCGGCTGCCCCGATCACGACGCCGACCTCGTCCTCGTCCGCCACGCCTGTTTCGTCCCCTGCACCACCCCCACCTCCGCCGCCGCCCCGCGTCTACGAGTCCAGCTCGGACCTGCCGGACGGCCCCGAGTTCCCGGTGGCGGGCGCCGGCACGTTCCACGTGGTCCCCGGCCAGGGCCCGGTCGTGGGCACCGGTCCGCTGCGCACCTACGCCGTCGAGGTGGAGGACGGCATCACCGTCGACGAGCAGGCCTTCGCGTCCTTCGTGGACGCCACCCTCGCCGACCCGAGGGGCTGGACGGCCAGGGGCGCCCGTTCGGTGCAGCGCGTCTCCGGCCCGGCCTCGATGCGCATCAGGCTCGCGTCCCAGCAGACCGCTCGTGCCGTGTGCGGCTTCGAGATCCCGGTCGACGTCTCGTGCCGCGACGGCGGGGTCGTCGTGCTGAGCGGCGCCCGCTGGTTCCGCGGCGCGGTGGCGTTCCTGCCGGACCTGACCTCGTACCGCCACTACCTGGTCAACCACGAGGTGGGCCACGCGTTCGGCCAGGGCCACCAGCCGTGTGCCGTCGCGGGAGGCCCGGCGCCGGTGATGATGCAGCAGACGTTCGGCGTGTCCAACGACGAGATCGTCCGCATCACCAAGGGCGCGCCTCAGGGCGTCGTCATCCCGCAGGACGGCAAGGTGTGCACGCCTAACGGATGGCCGTACCCGTGACCTTCCTGGCCATGACCACGGTCGTGGTCTCGCCCTCGGTCGCGAACACCGGCTCCACCAGTTCGAACACCTTCCTGAGCTCGGCGACGACGTCCGCGCCGCTGAACCCGCCGATCGCCCGGTAGGCCGCGCGCAGCACCCGCGTGGTCCTGGTCCT
>JASLAV010000270.1 GCA_030146905.1 Lentzea sp.
CCTGCTCGTACTTCTTCTGCGCCAGCCGTCCGTCCGCGGTGCGCACGAACACGTGGAGACCGTTCTCGTACTCGATGACCGCCGGGCGTCCCGTCGCCGAACCGCCCAGGTCCTCCCACGCGGCCCAGGCGCCGGCGGTGAGGACGCGGTGCCACAGGTGGCCGTCCGCGCCGGGGGCGAACAGGTGCATCTCCTGGCCGCGGACGTGGACCGCCACCGGCCCGGTGAGGTCACCGCCCAGCGGCGCCCACGCCGTCCAGCCCTGGCCGCGGCGCAGGACCTTCTGGTAGGCCTGCCGATCCGCGCCCACGGCGAAGACGTGCACGTCCTCGCCGAAGCTGACCGGTGCCGGGTCCGCGACGGCCGTGGTGGCGGCCGTGTCCCGGACCCAGACCGCGATGTCGTCGGTGCGCGCGTGCGTGCTGCCCTGCCTGGTCTCCGTCACGGCCAGGCAGCCGTGTTGCCACGAGGTGCTGTTCACCCCGATGAGCTCGACGGCGCCGCCGGTGGTGCGCAGCACCGGCCCACCCGCGTCACCCTTGCACGTGTCGACGCCGTCAGCCCCGGTGCTCGTGATCCGGGCCTGGCTGACCGAGCCGATCGTGAACGGCGCGATCCGGGGCTTGTCGGGCACCCACTCGGTGGCCGTCCGGCCGAACCCGCCGACCTGCAACGCCTGCCCCGCCCCCGGTGCGCCGGTGCCCAGCGGGACCGGAGCCACGGTCACGACCGGGGCCGCCAGCCTGGCCAGCACCACGTCACGGTCGTCGCGCCGCACCAGCTCCGCGACGTCGGCCGTCGTGCCGGTGCCCTTGGCGAGGTCCACGTCGCCCAGCGTCACCTTCACCGGCGAGACGGGCACACCGCCCCGCGGGTTGGCGGGGAAGCACGACGCCGCCGTGATCACCCACCAGCGGTCGACCAGCGCGCCGCTGCACGCACCGCCCGCGTGCACGACCCTGGTCAGGAACCCGAACTGCCCGCCGGACGCGACCGTCCCACCGGACAACCCCGCCGCCGCACCCGGTACCCCCACCGTGGCGGCCACCACCGCGGCACCCGCCAGCCAGGCCTTCGCCCGCCGTCGAGAACGACTCATCCCAATTCCCCCATGACACTTCCTCCGGACCTGGTCGGCGCCACGCCGGCCGACGTCGTCCGGGCACTCCGGAAGAGGACGCACGAGAGCAAGCCCTCGCCGATGTGCCTCCCCAGACCAGCGTTCGCGCGACGGCCTTCCGGCCACGCACGCGCGAAACGCACCCCAGACACGCCGCCCACCTCAGCGCTGGGGGAATGATGACATCAACCAGGGACGAAAGGGCGGAACGCGTGATCCGCCTCATGCCCACGAGCCGGCGAAGAGGCCTAACGGCCCAGAAGGGCCGCCGTCAACCTCTCCTTGGCGCCGTCGGGCAGGGCGCCGTCGTGGTCGAGGGCGTAGCGCAGGATGTCGCGGAACTCGTCGCTGAACCGCGAGTAGTACGGGGTGGCCGGGCGCAAGCGGGCGTTCTCGATGGCGTTCAGCAGTGTGCGGGCGTAGGGGTACGCGGTGCCGACGCGGCTGTCCTGGTAGACGATCCCGCGGGTGGCGGCGAGTCCTCCCCGCTCGAACAGGAGCTGCTGGCTGCGCGGGCTGGTGAGGAACTCGATGAGGGCCTGGGCGGCGCGGGGTTTGCCGGACTTCGAGGAGATGGCGAGGTTCTGGCCGCCCAGGACGCTCTGTCCCGGCAGTCGCGCCACCTCGAAGTCCATGCCGGGCCGGCCGGCCGACTCGCCGGTGTTGCCCTCCAGGATGCGGTGGGCGACGGGCCAGTTGCGCATGAAGACGATCTTGCCGTCGCGGAACGCCTGGGTGGTCAGCTGCTCCTTCTGGTTGCGGGAGTCCGGCAACACCACGGGTGTCGGGCCCTTGAGGCTCTCGGCGAGCCAGCGCAGGGCGCGGCGGGTGCGGTCGGACTCGATCACGACCTCGCCGGTCTCGTCGACGACCTCGCCCTTCTCCGCCCAGATCAGCTCCAGGGCGTTCACGGTGAGGCCCTCGTAGTCGGCGAACTGGCCCGCATAGCCGGCGGTGAGGCGGGCGTCCTGCGCGTCCCGCAGCGCGCGCGTGGACATCTTGGTGATGTCATCGAGGCCGAGGGGTTCCTCGTTGACGAGGTCCTTGCGGTAGAACAGAAGCCCCGCGTCCGTGTTGAACGGCAGCGCCCACAGCACCTCCTTGTAGCGACAGCTCGCCAGCGGAGGACGCAGGAACCCGCTGGTGTCCACTGTGGACAAGGGCAGCAGGTGGCCGGACTGGGCGAACTCGGCGGTCCACGTGACGTCGAGGTTGAAGACGTCCACGTTGTCCGTCTTCTCCCTGGCCCGCGCCACCATCTCGCTGCGCTGGCCGTCCGCGTCGTCCGGCAGCTCGACGATCTCCGCCGGGTGCTCGGGGTGCTCGGCGTTCCACTGGTTGATCAACGCCCTCCGCTGGCCGCCCTCGCTCTGGTCGCGGCCGCTGAGCACGATGATCTTGCCCTTCTCCCACTCGGTCGACTCGCGGAAGAGGGGCTGCACCCCGCTCGTGAACAGGATCGTCAGCACGATGCCGACGGCCAGGCCCATCGCGAGCCACGACCGGTTCGCCCACACCACACCGGGCGGGCCCAGCCTCGGCAGTGCCGCCCACGTGCGTCTCCACCAGTTCACGCGGCACCTCCGGGCGAGCCGTGGCGGGTGGGCGGTGCGCCGGGCAGGGCCGCCGTCAGGCTGGTCTGTCGTGGGGGAGTCATCGGAACGCCTTCCGCGTCACGTCCGGTGCGTCCAGCCGTGGCCAGGTCGTTGTGCGTGGTGTCGTGCGGGGTGCGCTCGGGTTCGGCCCGGCGTGTCGTGGACCGGTCATCCCGCACGTTCCTCCAGATCGGCGGGTGGGCCCGGCCGGGTCATCCGGCGCCTCCCCACACCCTGCGGAACAACGCCGCGAGGTCGTCGCCGAGCGTGTCCGTCGTCGAGTCGCGGCATTCGCCGCCGGACGCGTCCGTGATCGACGTCAGCGCGTGCGCCGCGCAGCTCGCGTCGCCGACGGCGATCACGAACACGCGGATCCCCTTCTGCCGGACCGCGTCCACGACGTCCTGCCGGGTCTGCGGGCTCGTCGTGTCCTCGCCGTCGGTCAGCGCGATCACCGCGCCGACGTGGTCCGCGTCGTTGGGGCCGATCCGGTCGAGGCTGTCGACGATCGCCTGGTGCAACGGGGTGCCACCGGAGGGCTGGACCGCGTTCAGCGCGGCGGCCGTGGCCTCCTTGTCCCGCCTGCCCAGCGGGATGAGCTGCCGGACCTCGCTGTTGTTGAACACCGACAGGCCGTACGTGTCCTTCAGGCCCATCTGCGTGAGGGCCTTGCCGACACCCTCGACCGCGACGGTGAACCGCGTCTCACCGGTGGCCGTGGGTTCGGTCATCGATCCCGACACGTCGAGCGTGAGCCAGACCCGGCCGTCCCGTTTGGCCTGCTCGTACTTCTTCTGGAAATCGGCGTGCGCCGCGTCGTCCGGTGCGGCCTCGTCGCGGTCGAGGGCCAGGCCGGCCCGGACACCGAGCTCCTCGCGGAACTCGGCTCCCGCGGCCTGCCGGGAGGGACGCAGCCCGGTGGCGTTGAGCGCCGACATGCCCTCCTGCGTGCCGAGCCACGCCCGGAACGCCCTCGCGGGTTCGCGCGCGGCGAGGTTCGACACGTCCGGCGCGTCCCACTCGACGAGGTTCAGCGGGTAGTCGGCGCGGTAGGTGTCCGACGGGTACAGCGCGGTGAGGCAGGGCTTCCGCGCGCAGCTGGTCCTGTTGTACCGCATCAGGACCTGTTCGGTGGTGATCATCGCGGCGTCCTGCCGCGGCCGGTCGGCCTCCTCGACGCGGCGCTCGACGACGGCCGGTGCGAGCGACTCGTACAACGCCTCGGTCGCGAGCCTGGCATCGATCGCCATCAGCGGGTTCGGCCTGCCCACCTGGATCTTCGCGTTGCCGACCTTGGTGAACAGCTCGCCCCACGTCTCGGAGGAGCCGGAGACGACGTCGTTCGCGATCGGCGTGGGCACCGCGAGCACGACGGGCGAGAACGCGACCGACTCGCCCGGCGTGATGCGCACCGCCGACCCGATGCGGCCAGTGCGGCGCACCACCTCGTTCGTCTCCGTGGTCGAGTCGGGCAGCCACACGTCCGGGTGCGGCCCGATGTCCCGCATCTCCTGCGACGACCACGAGTTGCGCAGCGCGAGCGCACCCAGGCTGCCCGGCGCCGAGAACACGTAGAGCCGCGCCGTGCGGCACCCGTGGTTGCCCGCCGCCGTGTGCTGCTCGAACTTCCGGGCCACCTCACCTATCGCGGGCGCCGCGTCCCGTGAGGTCAGCACCCGGACCTCGGTCGGCTGCGGACACCCCAGCAGCAGCACCCGCCCGTAGGCGACCAGCGGCGGCGCCGCGAGCGTCACCAGTCCCGCCACGACCACGAGCACGGCCGTGAACACCACCCAGCGCAGCCGGATGCGCTTGGCCAGCCGGTTCAGCCGGTCGATCGCGGACGCCGACAGCACCAGCAACGTCGTGCCTATGCCGTAGAGCACCCACGACTGCCAGGTGGCGAGCGCACCGGTGGCCGTCTCGGACAGCAGGTGCCCGGCGACGGCGGCGAGCATGAGGGCACCCGCGTACCGAGGCGCTGTGCTCGACCGGCGCTGGTCGACGTCCTCCATACCGCCCTCCCCACCGGCACCATATGTGGCGGTACCGGCAGTTCTGGGGGAGTTGGGAGGTCAGGAGGACCTGACGGGGGAGAACCACTCGTTTGGGCCAGCGGTCGCTGATTCCCGGAACGGGTTCGGCACGGGCACGCCGGACCGTCCGATGTGGCCTCGGCGCGGGGACCGCGCGTCAGTGCCGGCCGGCGCCGCTGTCCGCCAGCACGCGCACGGCCTCGTCGACCGCGGCGCACCGCGCCCGCCGCACCGCCTCCGACACCGGGCGCAACGCGTCCGTGCGGGCGGCGATCGCCGACGCCGACATGGCGCCACCCGGCGAGTCCGACCTGGCCACCGACAGGATCGCGTCGACCTCGGCGGCGCGCTGCAGCACCCGCAGCGACCGGGGCGGCATCGCGTCCGGCCAGGGCAGGGTGGAGTTCGCGGCCGCCAGGTCGGTGATCTCCTTGCGCACGTTCGGGCGGTGCTTGGCCACGTCCAGCGACGCCAGGGCGGCCGTCGCCTCGCGCAGGGCGGCGCCCAGGCCGTGCTCGGCCTCACCGATCGGGATGTGCTCCAGACCGTTGGACGACGGCAGGTCGAACACCGTCCAGCGCATCACGCCGTCGGCCGCGATCTTCGGCACCATGCCGACGTGCACGGACGGGATGACCAGCGCCTCACCGGAGCGCAGCGCACACGTCGAGAGCGGGCCCTTGCCCCCCAGCCCGCGCACGTCACCCGCCACGGGCAGCACGAGCCGCGCGGACGTCGCGCCCGCGCGCCGCAGGGCGGCCAGCAGCAGGGCGGGACCCACCGGGGCCTCGTCGGGACCGGGGAGGTCGAGCGCCGTGGCGGTGCCGTCGTCGTCGGCCACCACCTCGTGCTGCTCGGCCCACGTGTGCAGGGCGTCGAGGACGTCGTCGGAGGCGGCCAGACCGTTCAGCCATCCCGACGTCCACACGACCAGCGTGGCACTCGCACAGGACACGCGACGAGATTACGTGGCCCCACCCCGGGAGCCCCACCCGGTGTGCCCGATCCGGGACACCTGTTTCGCGGGCCCGATGTGCTCTTCGAGGAGCGCGCGGAACGACGTGACGTCCTCATCGGACGCGAAGGCCCGGTGCGGCACGGAAAGGGACGCCGCGCCGTCGTCGAGCGTCTGCAGCACGAAACCCCGCCGGGTCTCGGTCCAGCCGGGCAGCTCCTCCCAGGCGATCTCCTCGCGGACGGAGCTGCCGACGGCCATGCGGAACGACTGGTCGTCCGCGCTGCCCACCACGGTCCGGCTGATCATCTCGTCCGACGAGAAGCGCCACCACACCGCGACCGGCTCCATCAGGCCGATGACCAGCGCGCACAGCAGACCGAAGATCGCGACGAAGCCCATGTCGTCGAAGCCGGCCAGCAACACCAGCGAGATCACGGCGAACCCGAGGGCGAACCACGGCGCCCACCTGACCATCGGCACCATCGCGCGCAGGCTGGCCCGCCAGTCCGCGGGGGAGGGGGCCCAGTTGAAGTCGACACTTTTGCTCATAGCGCCCCGCATTCTGCTGCACGGCCACGCCCCGCATCCCGGGGATGACGAAACAAGGCCGTCACACGCCGGATCAGGCCAGGAGACGTGCGGTTCGCTCACGGCGTAGCCGTGCGGCGGGGCTGGAGTCGCTCCACGTCGACGGGTCCGGTTTCGGTGCGTAGCGTCGTCTGCGTGACCCAGAACCTGGCCCGCACGGCGGGCGAACTGCGCGCCGCCGGGCACTCGCCGCGCGGCGTCAAGACCGAGATCAGGGAAAACCTCCTCGCGGCGTTGCGCGAAGGACGCAACCCGTGGCCCGGCATCGTCGGCTTCGACCGCACGGTGCTCCCTCAGCTGGAGCGCGCGCTCCTGGCCGGACACGACGTCGTCCTGCTCGGCGAGCGCGGACAGGGCAAGACCCGCCTGCTGCGCACCCTGGTCTCGTTGCTCGACGAGTGGACGCCCGTCATCGAGGGCTCCGAGCTGGGCGAACACCCCCTCGACCCGATCACGCCCGAGTCGAAGCGGCGTGCCGCCGAGCTCGGCGACGACCTGCCGGTGGTGTGGCGGCACCGCGACGAGCGCTACGCGGAGAAGCTCGCGACGCCCGACACGTCCGTCGGCGACCTGGTCGGCGACGTCGACCCGGTGAAGGTCGCGGAAGGCCGCTCGCTCGGTGACCCGGAGACGATCCACTACGGCCTGCTCCCGCGCTCGCACCGCGGCATCATCGCCATCAACGAGCTGCCCGACCTGGCGGAACGCATCCAGGTCGCGCTGCTCAACGTCATGGAGGAACGCGACATCCAGGTCCGCGGCTACACGCTGAGGCTGCCTCTGGACGTGCTGCTCGTCGCCACCGCCAACCCCGAGGACTACACGAACCGCGGCCGCATCATCACGCCGCTGAAGGACCGCTTCGGCGCCGAGGTCCGCACGCACTACCCGCTGGAGGTCGACGCCGAGGTCGACCTGGTCCGCCAGGAGGCCGAGCTCGTCGCCGAGGTGGGCGACCACCTGCTGGAGATCATCGCCCGGTTCGTCCGGCACCTGCGCGAGTCGTCGTCGATCGACCAGCGCTCCGGCGTCTCCGCCCGGTTCGCGGTCGCGGCGGCGGAGACCGTCGCGGCGTCGGCACTGCGCCGGTCCGCGCTGATCGGCGAGA
>JASLAV010000281.1 GCA_030146905.1 Lentzea sp.
CGAACCCGTGGTGGGAGGACGTCCTCGAACACGGGCAGGCGTCGAAGTACGCGCGGTACTTCGACATCGACTGGTCATCGGGCAAGGTCTTGCTGCCGGTCCTCGGCGAGGACGCAGAGGACGAGGTGCACGAGCACTACCTCAAGGCGAACTGGCGGCGCGGCAACACCGAGCTGAACTACCGCCGGTTCTTCGACATCACCGAGCTCGCGGCGGTGCGGGTCGAGGACCCCGAGGTGTTCGAGGCGACCCACCGCGAGGTGCTGTCGTGGGGCGTCCAGGGCTTGCGCATCGACCACCCCGACGGGCTCGCCGACCCCGGCGGGTACTTCCGGCGGCTGCGCGAGCACTTCGACGGCTGGCTCGTCGTGGAGAAGATCCTCGGGCCGGACGAGGCGCTGCCGCAGAGCTGGCCGGTCGACGGCACGACGGGCTACGACGCGTTGCGCGAGGTCTGCGGCGTGTTCATCGCGCCGACGGACGCGTTCGCCGGTGACTTCCACTCCGTCGAGCACTCCGCGCGCCAGCAGGTCGCCGACTCCATCCTGGTGGCCGAGGTGCGCAGGATCGCCGGGCTCGTCCAGGGCGTGCCGTTCGAGGACGCCTGCCAGGCCGTCGCCGAGGTGATGGTCAACTTCCCGGTGTACCGCTCGTACCTCCCCGAGGGCGCGCGGCACTGGGAGACGGCGGTCAGGCTCAGCAGGTCCCCCGCGGTGCGGGCGCTGGACGAACAGGTCCGCGCCGACCCGCACGGCGAGCTGGCGACGCGGATCCAGCAGACGTCCGGCATGGTCGTCGCGAAGGGCACCGAGGACACCGCGTTCTACCGGTACACGAACTTCGTGGCGCTCAACGAGGTCGGTGGCTCACCCGACAGGTTCGGCCTGTCGCCGGAGGAGTTCCACCAGCGCGCGGCCAGGCGCGAGGCCGGCGAACCCGACGCGATGACGGCGTTGTCGACGCACGACACCAAGCGCTCGGAGGACGTGCGGGCCAGGCTCGCCGTGCTGGCGGAGATCCCGGACGAGTACCTGGCGTTCGAGTCCGCGATGACCGAGAAGCACGGCATCTCCGAGCCGACGCTCAACAGGCTCGCGTGGCAGTCGCTCGTCGGCGCGTGGCCGATCACGGAGGACCGGCTCGGCCAGTACCTCGAGAAGGCCTCCAGGGAAGCCAAGATCAAGACGTCCTGGGTCGACAGGAACGCCGAGTTCGACGCCGAGGTGGCCGCGTGGTCCGCCAAGGTGCTGAACGAGCCCGAGGTCGCCACCTTCGCCGAGCGGATCAAGGTGCCGGGCTGGTCGAACTCGCTGGGGCAGAAGCTGGTCCAGCTCGTCGCACCGGGTGTGCCGGACGTCTACCAGGGCACCGAGCTCTGGGACTACTCGCTCGTCGACCCCGACAACCGCCGCGCCGTCGACTACGACGTCAGGCGCGAGCTGCTGGAGCGCATCGAGTCCGGCTGGCTGCCGGAGGTCGACGACTCGGGCGCGGCGAAGCTCCTGGTGGTGCACAAGGCACTGCAGGTGCGCAAGCGCGGCCTGCGCGGCTACCGCGCGCTGCACGCAGAAGGCACCGCCACCGAGCACGTGCTCGCGTTCGAGCGCGGCGGCGTGATCGCGGTGGCCACCAGGCTGCCCGTCGCGCTGGCGCGCAAGGGCTGGCAGGACACCGTCCTGCCGCTGCCGGGTTCGAAGTGGACGGACGTGCTGACCGGCCGTCCCGCCGCGGAGGACCTGGCGTCGTTGCTCGACCGCTATCCGGTGGCACTGCTCGTGCAGGGGGACCAGTGAGCTTCTCCGTGTGGGCGCCGACCCCCGAGTCGGTGCAGATCCGTGTCGACGGTGTCGACCACGACATGAAGCGTGATGGCGACTGGTGGCGCTCGGACGCCGAGGGGACGGACTACGCGTTCGTCATCGACGGCGAGGCGTACCCGGATCCGCGGTCGCTGTGGCAGCCGAAGGGCGTGCACGAGGCCTCACGGGTCTACCGGCACGACTTCGAGTGGACCGACAGCGCCTGGACGGGCCGGGCGCTGCCGGGTGGCGTGATCTACGAGCTGCACATCGGCACGTTCACGCAGGAGGGCACGTTCGACGCCGCCATCGGCAAGCTCGACCACCTGGTGGACCTCGGCGTCACCTTCGTCGAGGTCATGCCGGTCAACAGCTTCGACGGCGTCGAGGGCTGGGGTTACGACGGCGTCCTCTGGGGCGCCGTGCACGAGCCCTACGGCGGGCCGGACGGGTTCAAGCGTTTCGTCGACGCGTGTCACGCGCGGGGACTGGCCGTGCTGCTCGACGTGGTCTACAACCACCTCGGGCCGTCCGGCGCGTACCTGGACAAGTTCGGGCCGTACTTCGCCGGTCGCAACGACTGGGGGCCTGGGCTGAACCTCGACGGGCCCGGCTCAGACGAGGTCCGCCGGTACGTGATCGACAACGCGCTGCAGTGGCTGCGGGACTTCCACGTCGACGGGCTGCGGCTCGACGCCGTGCACGCGCTGGCGGACCAGCGGGCGGTGCACGTCCTGGAGGAGATGGCCGTCGAGGTGGACGCTCTCTCGGCCTCGCTGGGCCGTCCGCTCAGCCTGATCGCCGAGTCCGACCTCAACGACGCCAAGCTCGTGACGGCACGCGAAGGGGGCGGGTACGGGCTGCACGCGCAGTGGTCCGACGACCTGCACCACAGCCTGCACGTGGCGCTCACGGGCGAGAATTTCGGCTACTACGAGGACTTCGCGGCACCGGACGCGGTGAAGAAGACGCTGGAGAACGTGTTCTTCCACGCCGGCACGTGGTCGTCGTTCCGGGAGAAGCACCACGGCAAGCCGGTCGACACCGCGCTGATCCCCGGTCACCGGTTCCTGGCGTACACGCAGAACCACGACCAGATCGGCAACCGCGCCGCCGGTGACCGGCTGCCCGCGACCGTGTCGACGGGGAAGTTGTTGTGCGCGGCGGCCATCGTCCTGTGCTCGCCCTACACGCCCATGATCTTCATGGGGGAGGAGTGGGCGGCGTCCACGCCGTGGCAGTTCTTCGCGTCGTTCCCGGATGAGGGACTGGCGGAGGCGGTGAGGACGGGCAGGCGGCGTGAGTTCGCGCGGCACGGGTGGGGCGAGTCCGACGTGCCGGACCCGATGTCGCCGCGGACGGTCGAGAACTCGCGGCTGAGGTGGGACGAGGCCCGTGAAGGTGATCACGCGGTCGTGCTGGACACGTACCGCGCCCTGATCGCGTTGCGGCGCTCCCGCCCCGAGCTGGCCGATCCGCGGCTGGACAGGTTCGTGGTGGAGCAGGACGGGGCGTGCTTCGTGCTGCACCGCGGTGCCACCCGCGTGGTGGTGAACCTCGGCACGACGCCCGTCCCGCTGCCTCAGGGCGAAGTGCTGCTGACCTCCTCGGCGAACCCGTCGTCGCTCTCACCGGAGTCGTTCGCGGTAGTCGCGTCGACGTGATCCCACAACATCTGGTCGGCCAGGTTCACCGGCCGTCCGAGGTGCGCCTGCACGAACGCCGCCACCAGCCGGTCGGCGGCGACGTGCAGCTTGATGTTGTGGTGCTGGGAGATGTGGACCAGCAGCTGGAAAGCCTGCTGGGGCGTGCAGGGTTTGCGTGCGGCGATCAGGCCTGAGGCCTGCCCGATGACAGTCCGGGACACCAGGGCTTTGCGCAGCCCCGCTACCTCGGCCTCGAGGGCGGTGATTCTCGCGGACGACACCGCCGGCTCCTTTCGCGTCGTCATGTCACAGCGGCATGCCGGTGTGACGACGGGCTCTGGAGCTGCATTGCGAAAGGCGGGCACACCCAGGGCAAGCCGTCACATCGGCTTGCGGCTGGGTTCTCAACCGCGAGTGATCACCTTATCAACTGTTTCAGACCGGGCTCGCCGGGTAACCAGTCGACGTAGCCGACCGCCAGTGAAGGAGCCTGATCCATGGGTGCCGATGAGAAGTTCGCCAACAAGGCAGAAGAGCTCAAGGGCCGCGCCAAGGAAGCTGTCGGTGACGCCACGGACAACGAGCAGTGGCAGGCCGAAGGCCGCGCCGAGCGCGCCAAGGGCTCTCTGAAGCAGGCCGGCGAGAAGGTCAAGGATGCCTTCCGCTCGGACAAGTAAGACTGTCACCGCCGCCCAGTTCGTCCCTTCGGGGGAGGACTGGGCGGCGTTGCGTTCTGCGGCCACCGGCTGCCGGGGATGTGACCTGTACCGCGACGCGACGCAGACCGTGTTCGGTGAGGGACCCGTGCCGGCGCGGCTGATGATGGTGGGCGAGTGCCCCGGTGACCGCGAGGACACCGAGGGCCACGTGTTCGTGGGACCGGCGGGGCGGTTGCTGGACAAGGCGCTGGCGGCAGCGGGGATCGACCGTTCCACGACGTACCTGACGAACGCGGTGAAGCACTTCAGGTTCACCGAGCGCGGGAAGCGCAGGATCCACCAGACACCCCGGCGCGGCGAGGTCGTGGCGTGCTTCCCGTGGTTGCGCGAGGAGATCCGCGTCGTCGAACCGCGGCTGGTGATCTGCCTGGGGGCCGTGGCGGCCAAGGCGGTGCTGGGGCCGTCGTTCAAGCTGACCGAGCACCGCGGCGAGGTGCTGGAGCACGAGGACCTGCGGGTCGGGGTGACGGTGCACCCGTCGGCCGTGGTGAGGGCCGAGAACTTCACCGAGTCGTTCGACGCGTTCGTGGCCGATCTCAAGGCCCTGGCGAAGAAGTCCTGAAACGGGGACAACCCCCGGACGACTCCTGCGCGAGCAGGCCGAGCGGGACCAGCGCTCGAAGTCCGGGGGTCGGGTGGCTGCCTTGGTTTACGACTAGGCGTCACCAAAGGCGGTCCTAGCGGACAGCCACCTCACGAGTCCCGTAGCTATACAACTTCGGACCACCTCCTCTCTTGTGTACTTCGAACCTATGTCGTGATCGGGCGACCTTGCAACGGACTTTTCTCACGCCGTCCGGCGCCCTGTTTTCGCGTAGAATCCGCACCCATGGTGCGCATCCCACTGACGTCGCTGGAGCGGGAGCGCGGCAGGCGGCTCGGCCAGTTGCTGCGAGACGCCCGCGGCGAGGAGAGCATGGTCGAGATCGCGGCGCGCGCCGGCCTGTCGGCGGAGACCGTGCGCAAGATCGAGACCGGACGTGCCCCCACGCCGTCGTTCTTCACCATCGCCGCGCTCGCCGGAGCGCTCGGGATCTCGCTCGACTCGATCAACGAGCTGCTGGCGCCGCAGAGCCGATCCGCCTAGTGCTCCAGCCGTAGATCCTTGTGGCCACGAGCAGGGTGAGCAGGCGGCGGATCTCGTTGCAGGCCAGCGTGATCAACCCTGCCGAGACGGGGCGGGCATCACCGGCGTGCTCGGCGATGCTCCAACAGTTCTTCCGGGGCAGGTCGGCCAGGAACAGGGCGGCGCGGCGGCGAGTTCCGATCCGACAGAACCTGGCGGGACCGCCACGCCGGCAAGATCACTGCCTACGGCTGGAGCATCAGGAACGGACCCGGTCCGCGGGCGCGGTCCAGCCGGTGGAGCGGATCCACTCGGCCAGGTCCCAGGTGGTCGGCTCGATCGCCTTCACCGCTGCGAGGTCTGACGGGTGTTCGGGCCCCTTGGCGAACTGGCGGAACATCGCCTTGTCGAGGTCGTTGCCGAGGACGCTCAGTGGCAGGACCTCGTAGCGTGACGGCAGCCCGGCGCGCGCGCCGAACGCGGCGGCGATCTGGGGGCCCGTCGGCTCGTCGCCGATGACCTCGATGGCTCCGCCGGGCACGTCCGCGGCGTCGAGCAGGATCGCGGCGGCGACCTTGCCGATGTCCTTGATCGAGATCATCTTCAGGGCGACATCGTCCGGCAGTGGCAGCCTCAGCACGATCGTTCCGTCCTCCAGGCTCGGCGCCATCACGGTCGCGAAGTTCTCCATGAAGGCGGTCGAGCGGACCATCGTGGCCCTCAGGCCGGAAAGCTTCAGGTGTTCCTCGATCCGGTGCTTCGAGTCGTGGTGCGGCACGCCCGTTTCGCGATCCGCCCCGCTGACCGAGTTGAACACGACGTGCGGCACGCGCGCCGCGGCCGCCG
>JASLAV010000341.1 GCA_030146905.1 Lentzea sp.
TCGAGCTGCCACGACGTCTGAACGGTGTAGGGCACCCGGACCTGGACGTGCTCGTCGAACCTCAGGCTCTGCGCGAGCTGGCGTTCCCGCTCCCGGTCGTCAGGGAAGCCCTCCACCGAGACGCTGGCCCACGCGCCGGGCTCCCACTCGAAGGCGAGGTAGTTGCCGTTCCACAAGGCGCGCTTGCCGTTGACGTCCGGCACAGGCTCGCCCGGCAGCGGCTGCACCGTGCCCGCCGCGAACACCGTGACCCTGGCGGTCTGGTCGCCGCTGCCCACCGGCCTCAGCCAGATCGACTGGCTCGTGCGACCGGTGGTGAGGGACTCCTGCCGCAACCCCGGCACCGGACCGGCGCTGATGGTGCGCACCAGCGGGTCGAACGTCCTGACCGCCACCGGCGGCTCCGCGGAGGGCCGGAGCAGCAGCGGCAGCACGCCCGCGACGAGCAGCACGACCACCCCGGCCGCCGCCACCCGCAACGACTTGGCGCGCTTCCCGCTCCTGATCGCCCGGTCGACGCTGACGCCGTCCGAGTCGGGCACCTCCGCGGTCCGCAGCGGCCCGAGCAGCCGCGCACCGTCCTCTTCGAACATCATCGAGCCACTCCCAACTGCGTGCGCAGGGCAGCCAGCCCGTCGGAGGTCTGGCTCTTCACCGTGCCTTCGGAACACCGCAGTGTGCGCGCGACCTCGGCCACGGGCAGGTCGAACAGGAACCGCAGGACGAGCACCGCGCGCTGGCCGGGTGGCACGCGCATCAGGGCGCCCCTGACCTCCTCGCGGGTCTCGACGTCCGGGTTCACGACGGCCCGCAGCGCGTCGACCCGGTCGAACGGCCGCTCGCGGCGCCAGGGCCGTCTGCGTTCGTTGAGGAACGCGCGGACGAGGATCGCCCGCACGTAGGCGTCGATGTTGTCGGCGGCCCTCGCCCTCCGCCAGTTCGTGTAGAGCCGCGTGATCGCGACCTGCACGACGTCGTCGGCGCTGTGCACGTCACCGCAGAGCAGGTAGGCCGTGCGCCGCAACCAGGGCAGCGCCGCCGTGACGTACTCGGTGTACTCGGTGTCAGCCAACCCTCCCCCTCACTGTCCGCACTCAGGACACGGCGCGGGGCAGGAGCGGTTGGGTGGCTCGGATCACACGGCCGGACGGCGCAGCGGCAACCCGGCCGCCCGGTAGATCGAGTCGATCACGGTCATGTTCTTCACGGCGTCGCCGGCGGTCGTCGGGAACGGCTTGCCGTGCAGCACCGCGTCGGTGAACGCGTCCAGCTGGTAGGCGTAGGTCGAGCGCCGCCCGAACCTCTCCGTCGAGCTCATGTCCTTGAGCCGCAACGACAACCGGTGGAACAGCTGCGGGCCGAGTGGGTTGAACACGCTCAGCGTGCCGTTCTCGCCGATGGCCTTCATCGACAGCTTCAGCATCGACGACGACCACATCGACGCGTGCACGGAACCCGTGTGGCCGGAGGGGAAGCGCAACGACGCCCGCATCGCCCTGTCGACGGACGGTCCGCGCAGCAACGCCCGCGCCGACCGCACCTCCGGCTCCTCGCCGCCGAGAAGGCGCACCATGTGCACGGAGTAGCAACCGGCGTCCATCGCCGCGCCGCCCGCGAGCGAGTAGTCGTAGCGGATGTCGGAGAACTTCGGCAGCGGGAAGCACACGGACGCCTCGACGTGCCGCAGCGGTCCCAGCACGCCCGACCGCATGATCTCGGCGACGCGCACCGCGAGTGGGTGGTAGCGGTAGTGGAACGCCTCCATCACCACCAGACCGGACGCGTCCGCGGCCTTCGCCACCTCGGCCGCCTCCGCGGCGTTGGCGGTGAAGGGCTTCTCGCACAACACGTGCTTGCCCGCCTCCAGCGCGGCGAGCGTCCACCTGCCGTGCAGGCCGTTGGGCAGCGGGTTGTAGACGGCGTCGACGGCCGGGTCCGCCAGCAGCTCCTCGTACGAACCGTGCACGCGCGCGATGCCCTGCCGGTCCGCGAACGCCCGAGCCCGTTCGGACGACCTCGCGGCGACGGCCACGACCTCGGCGACGGTGGAGGAGCGGGCCGGGCGGATGACGGCGGCAGGCGCGATCTTGGACGCGCCGAGCAACCCGATGCGCACGTGGTCTGTCACGCGGCCGACCCTACACTCCAGTTAACAGCGTTCACTCCACCAGATCGGTGGCCCTGGGCGGGAAGAACGGCAGCTTCTCGACCGGTGACGGGTCCGACCACGCCCACGACTCCATCTGACGGCGCGAGCGCCTGCCGAAGAACGCGCGCCACAGCTCGTAGGCGTCGACCTCCAGCGTGATGGGGCCGTCGCCGATGGTGCCGAGTTCCGTCTTGACCGCGACCTCCGGCAGCCGGCGCGGGGTGATCCACACGAGGGTGGGCTGCCACACCGCGTCCGGGACGCGTTCGCGGTGCAGCGCCGCGCGCAGGTCGGCCTCGTGCGTGATCGTGTCGAGCGCCAGCTGGAACGGGATGCGCGGCATCTCGGCGATCTTGTCGCCGAAGGAGTTCCACTGCTCCAGCAGGTCGTCGACCGGGACGTCCGCGCGCTCGGCGACGTGCCGCGCGGTCCACTCGTCGGACGGCGCGCCCTCCGTGCGTCCGCTGACCAGATCGGACGCCACGCCCGACAGGTGCGCGATCAGCTGGTGCACGGTCCACTCAGGACAGGCGGGCACGGCGCGGGCGAGCTCGTCCGCGCTCAGGCCCATCGTCAGGCCGATGACGCGTTGACGTGCCTCGCGGTAGATCTCTTCGAACACCCTCGGCTCCTCCCAGCGGTTACGGTGTCGAGCATGGACGTCCTGGTCGTCGATCATCCACTCGCCAAGGCGAGACTCACAACCATGCGCGACGCGCGCACGGACAACGCGGCGTTCCGCGCGGCGTTGCAGGAGCTCACCGTCATGCTGGTCTACGAGGCCATGCGCGAGGCTCCGCTGAAGGAAGACCGCACGCACACGCCGGTCGCGCGCACCACCGGCTACCGGCTGGCGAACCCGCCGCTGCTCGTGCCAGTGCTGCGCGCCGGTCTGGGCATGGCCGACCAGGCGCACAAGCTCATCCCGGACGCCCAGATGGGGTTCGTGGGGCTCGCCCGCGACGAGGAGACGCTGCAGCCGACGCCGTACATGGAGTCGCTGCCGGAGGACCTCGCGGGACGCCCGGTGCTGGTGCTCGACCCGATGCTCGCGACCGGTGGCTCGATGGCCTACACGATCCGGTTGCTGACCCAGCGCGGCGCGACCGACGTGACGGCCGTGTGCGTGCTCGCGGCGCCGGAGGGCATCAACCACCTCGAGGACTCCAAGCTGCCGGTGCGCCTCGTCACGGCGTCGGTGGACGAGCGGCTGAACGACTCCGGCTTCATCGTGCCCGGCCTGGGCGACGCCGGCGACCGCTTGTACGGAGCGGTTTAGGACATACCTCCGATCGGACGTAGCAGTGGTCTAGACCTCAGGCCTATCGTGCTGTGGACCACATCGCCGCTGCCGCGAACTTAGGAGACTCATGTCCGGACGGAGATGGGGTGTCGCCGCACTCGCGGCCGGCGCCCTGTCCGCGTCGCTGGCCGTTGCGCCCGCGAACGCCGACGCCGAGACCAATGGGCACCACGGTTACTCGAAGACCCGCACCGTCGGGTACTTCATCCAGTGGGGCGTGTACGGCAGGAACTTCCGCGTCAAGAACCTCGTGGACAGCGGAGCCGCCGCACGCCTCACGCACCTGAACTACGCCTTCGGTTTCCTCGACGAGTCGGGCAAGTGCGTGAGCTCCGACCCGTGGGCGGACTGGCAGATGCCGTTCACCGCGGAGCAGTCCGTGAACGGCAAGGCGGACGAGGCAGGTCAGGTGCTGATGGGCAACCTGAACCAGCTCAAGCAGCTCAAGGCGAAGTACCCCAAGCTCAAGGTGAACATCTCGCTGGGCGGCTGGACGGGCTCCCGCTACTTCTCCAACGCCGCGCTGACGCCCGAGTCGCGCGCGGCGCACGTCAAGTCGTGCACCGACATGTGGATCAAGGGCAACCTGCCGGGCCTGCCGGAGGGCGCCGCGAAGGGCGTCTTCGACGGCATCGACCTCGACTGGGAATGGCCCGCCAGCAACGGCAACATGGCACCGCCCAACGTGGTCCGTCCCGAGGACAAGCAGAACTTCACCAAGCTGCTCGCCGAGTACCGCAAGCAGATGGGCTGGAACCGCGACCTGACGGCGTTCCTGCCGGCAGACCCGAAGCAGGTCGACGCGGGCTTCGAGGTCTCGAAGGTGTTCTGCTACCTCACCTTCGGCACTCTGCAGGGCTACGACTACCACGGCGCGTGGGACCCGAACGCGAACCAGCAGTCAGCGCTGCGCGTGCCCAAGGGCGACCCGGCGGAGTTCGAGTTCAGCTCCGAGGTGACGGTCGACGCGTGGCTGCGCCGTGGTGCGCCCAGGTCGAAGACCGTGCTCGGCGTTCCGTTCTACGGCCGCGGCTGGACCGGTGTCGCGCCGGGCACGCGCAACGGCCTGTTCGGCACGGGCACGCCCGCGCCGGCCACGTACGAGGCCGGTTACGAGGACTTCAAGGTCATCAAGCCGAAGCTGGCCGACCCGAACTACAAGATCTACCGCGACGAGCGAGCCGGTTTCGCGTGGATCTACGACGGCACGACGTGGTGGACCTACGACGACGCCGTCGAGATGAAGCGCAAGGCCCGCTTCATCAACAGCAACCGGCTCGGTGGCGCGATGATCTGGTCGCTCGACGGTGACACCGCCGACGGCGAGCTCATCAAGGCGCTCGACGGTGCCCTGAGGTAAGGCCGCGCAGGGAAAAGACGGACTGTCCTAACCGGACAGTTCAGCGGGTCCGGGGAGGTTTCGCGGCGGCCGCCTCCCCGGATTCCGTGGTTTGTGCCGACCAGCCCCTGCCGTGCGCGCGCAACGCCAGCTCGTACGTGGCGGCGGCGTCGATGCCGGGTGGCAGGTTCCCGTTGAGCTCCAGGCTCACCAGGCCGTGCGCGATGCCCCACATCGACAACGCGATCTGCTCGGGGTCCACGTCGCGGAACACGTTCATCTCGATCGCCCGCCGCACCGCGTTCTTCACCGGCGCGAACGTCCGCCCGGCCGCGCGGCTCATCTCCTTCGTCGGTTCGACGACCTTCGAGTAGAGCACCGAGTAGAACTGCGGGTCCGCGAGCGCGCTGCGCCGGTACGCCAGCCCGATCTGGACCAGGTCCTCCGCGGGGTCGCCGGTGATCGGCACCGCCGCGAGGTGCGTCCCGAACCGCGTGAACGCCTCGTCGTAGAGCGCCTCGAGCAGCGCTGGTTTCCCGCCGAAGAGGGAATAGACCGCCGTCGTCGAGGTGTTGACGTCGGTGGCGATCTTGCGCAGGCTCACCGCGGCGGGACCCTCGGTGCTGAGCAGCTCGCCCGCCCGTTCGAGCAGGCGCCGCCGCAGGGCGTCGTCGTGCGTCCTGGGCCTGGGCATCGGTCAATCCTAATGGGCACTGGTCTGAGTGGTATCACATTGGTACCGTCGCATGAATGGCGATGACCCTGAGGTTGACCGAAGAGGAGAACCTGCGGCTCGCTGAACTGGCCCAGGCCGAGGGCCGGTCCAAGCAGGAGGTCGTGCGGCTCGCGATCGCCGAGCGTTACCGGCGGATGCAGAAGGAAGAGCAGCTCGGCGAGGTCCTCGGGAGAGTGCTGCCCAAGTACCGAGGTCTTTTGGATAGGCTCGGTTCTTCCTGAATCTGTCAGACCTCTCTGATCAACTGGGTGCTGTGATCTCCTACCTCGACGCCGGGGACCTGTTAGTGCTGGCCACGGCCGTAACCGGCGGCGACCTCGTCGTCCGGGACATCGGCCTGCTGGACACGGCGGCCTACCGTCCTCGCGCCACCGTCCTCGGCGTGGAGGCGTACAACACTCTGTGGATGAAGTCCTCCGCTCTGCTCGACTCGATCGTCAGGACCCGCCCGCTGGTGGAGGGGAACTGGCGTCTGGGCTGGGTCGCCGCCGTCACGATGTGTGATATCAACGGCTACTGGATCGACGCCGACGAGGACGACGCGCTCGACCTCGTCCGCTCGCTGGGCCGGGACAAGATCGACGTCGCCGACATGGCCGGCCACCTCGAAGCGTGGGGACTTCCGAAGGATTCCGCTTGACCTAGAGCGCACTCCAGGTC
The DNA here is from genome assembly GCA_030146905.1 of Lentzea sp. The sequence goes on from JASLAV010000341.1 coordinate 6,188, forward strand.
ATAGCGTCGAGTCCGTGAGTTACTCGATAGCCCAAGCAGCGCAGCGCAGTGGGTTGTCCATCGACACCCTGCGCTACTACGAACGAATCGGGCTCGTCGACCCGCCCGCACGGGACTCGGGCGGGCGCCGCAGCTACTCGGAGGAAGACCTCGGCTGGCTGGCCTTCGTGACGCGCCTGCGCACGACCGGCATGCCGATCCGCATGATGCGCGAGTTCGCGCAGCTCAGGCACCGCGGCGACGTGTCGGCGGGTCGCAGGAGGCAAATCCTCGTCGACCACCGCGCCGACGTCCGCGCCCGCATCGCGGAGCTGCAGACGTGCCTGGAGGTGCTCGACTACAAGATCGACCACTACGCGACGGTCGAACAGGACCTGGAGGCGACGGCATGAGCCGTGGGGGTGCGCTCCCCGACAGGCCCCGTCACCCCACCCAGGGCGTGTCCCGTAAGTCTCGTCCGCGATAGTCGCGGCCGAGGGCCCCGACCGTGACTCTCATCGAACGGACTCACGGGACACGCCCTGGGCCCAGACCGCCAACGCCTTCCCCGCGCCCGTCCGGATCGCGGCGCCGTCCAGCTCGATCCGCGTCTCGGCGATGCCCTTGGCCGGCCATCGCGCGGCGACGACGACAGGTCCGGGCGGCGGCAGCGGGTGCACGTAGATGCCCTGGCGCAGGTGTGTCTCGCCGCCCCCGACGCTCGAAGTGACGTTCAGCGTCACCGTTCCGGTGGTGTCGCGACCGTGGTCGAGCGGGTCCAGCGTGGTGGCTTTGCGGCCGTCGCCGTACCGCACGGCGAGACCCGGCCCGTCAGGCGCCGGCGGGGGCGAGAGCGGGTGGTGCAGGAAATGCGGGATCTCCCTCGTCGCGGTCGAGAGGAACAACGCCAGGTTCAGCGTGAACCCGTCCGGCCAGTGCGAGACGCTTTCCAGGACGATGCGCACCTCGTCGGTCGCGGCGAGGTGGATCTGCTTGGTTTCCACGTGTGGCGTGGTGGTGTCGAATGGAGGAAGAAGAACCCTTCTTCCTCGCGGTTGCCCGTCGTCGAACAAACTTTCCATGGCTGGAACCTAACATCGATTGATGGCGAGGGGACGGCTTGCCGTCCCCTCGCCGGACAATCAGCCGGAGTAGACGTACGGGATTTCCACCGCCGACGAGTTCACTTCACAGTAGGCCTCTGGCGGGTACGGCGAGCCGAACAGCGTGCACCCGCTCCACGGGTTCTCGGCCCAGTACCAGCCGTCGGGCAGCAGCATGGTGATGGTGGCACGCGCGGTGTAAGTGCCCGCGCACTGCTGTGCGCCCTGGAAGCAGTATCCGGTCGACGTGGACCAAGCCGACGTGCAGTCATAGCACTGGTAGAACTCGGCCTGGGACCTCACCTGGTCGTCGATGCGCATGTCGGACACCGCGCTGAGCTCTGCCATCGACTGGTTGGGCCCGGTCACCGTGCACACGACGTCGCCGTAGTACTGGGTCTTGGAGTCCACGAGGTAGAACTCGACGTAGTTCGCTTCCGTGTTGAATTGGATCTTGCCCACGCACCCGCCCATCGGCGGGTCCGCGGTGACTCCGGCGATTCCCGGCTTGCGAGCGATTTTCCCCGTGGGCAGTGAGATCTCCGAACGGAACTCCACCGTGTGGGTATCAGGTTCTGCTGACGCGCTCGGAGTGAATGCGGTGACTGTCGTGCAAGCCGCCACGACCGCGATCAGGGAGCGCTTCACCGCAATGACAGTGGATCTTTTCATGTGCTTCCTTCCCCCAGGAATTTGCCATGCCGGAGGGAAAGCACTGTCATTCCCCCCAGACTGACGTGGATCCCATGATGGCCTTGTCAGGAATTCGTTGTACCGCTGATCGGGTGACCATGACGACATGACCGATGTGTCCGACTTGAGCTGGAGCGCGCTCCAGGTTCTACCGTGGGGTCGTGGACCTGAAGCGGAAGAAGATCGGTGAGCTGGAGGTCGGGCCGCAGGGCCTCGGCTGCATGGGGATGTCGGAGTTCTACGGCACCGGCGACGAGGCGGAGTCGATCGCGGTGATCCACCGCGCGCTGGAGCTCGGCGTCACGTTGATCGACACGGCGGACATGTACGGCCCGCACGTGAACGAGGAGCTGGTCGGCCGCGCGCTCGCGGACCGCAGGGACTCCGCCGTGCTGGCGACGAAGTTCGGCATCGTGCGCGACGAGGGCGGCGGCCGCTCCATCCGCGGCGACCGCGCCTACGTGCGCTCGTCGGTCGAGGGGTCGCTGTCGCGGCTCGGCGTGGACGTGATCGACCTCTACTACCTGCACCGCGTCCCGGCGGACACGCCGATCGAGGAGACCGTCGGAGCGATGGCCGAGCTGGTCACCGAGGGCAAGGTGCGGTTCCTCGGCCTGTCCGAGGCGGGCGCCGAGACCCTGCGCCGGGCTCACGCCGTGCACCCGATCACCGCGCTGCAGAGCGAGTGGTCGCTGTGGTCGCGCGACATCGAGGCCGAGATCGTGCCGACAGCACGTGAGCTGGGCATCGGCCTGGTGCCGTACTCGCCGCTGGGCCGTGGTGTGCTGACCGGTCGTTTCGCCTCCTCCGCCGACTTCGGCGACGGCGACTTCCGCGCCGCGAACCCGCGGTTCTCCGGCGGGAACCTCGACGCGAACCTGAAGATGGTCGCCTCGCTGCGCGCGTTGGCCGAGGAGCGCGGCGTCACGGCCGGGCAGCTCGCGCTGGCGTGGGTGCAGCACCGCGGCGACGACGTCGTGCCGATCCCGGGCACCAAGCGGATCAAGTACCTGGAGGAGAACGTGGCGGCGGCGTCGCTCGCGTTGTCCCCGGAGGACCTGGCCGCGATCGAGGCCGCGGTGCCTGCGTCGGCGGTGGCCGGAGACCGGTATCCGGACATGAGCTCGATCGGTCGTTAGAACACACGTTCGAATCATCCCCAGGGTTGTCCACAGGGTGGGGACAGAAAGCTGTGGACAACCCTGGATTCATGTGGACAACTGGGCGGCAACAGTCGCGCCGAGCTCCCAGCACGCCTCCAGGTCGGCCTTCGCCGGTTCACCCGTGACGGTGACGTGCTGGGCCGCCTTCTCCCAGCCCAGCCCGGTCGTGGCCGTCTCCACGCTGCGCACTGCACCTGTCGTGTCGTTGTTGCCGTGCACGTACAACCCGAACGGCCGCCCGCGCGTGGAGTCGAGACACGGGTAGTAGACGGTGTCGAAGAAGTGCTTCAGCGCACCGCTCATGTAGCCGAGGTTCGCGGGCGTGCCCAGCAGGTAGCCGTCGGCCTCCAGGACATCCACAGCGGTTGTGGACAAC
>JASLAV010000358.1 GCA_030146905.1 Lentzea sp.
GGACGCCCTGGAAGCCTTGCGCGCCAAGCTCGACGCGATCGACTTCGTGCTGCTCGACACCCTGCGCCGGCGCATCGGGGTGTGCGTGGACATCGCGGTGCACAAGCGCGAACACGGCGTGCCGATGATGCAGCCGCACCGGATAGGCGTCGTCCAGCGCCGTGCGGCCGGCTACGGCCTCGAGCACGGCATCGACCTGGACTTCCTGCGCAACCTCTACGACCTGATCATCGCTGAGACCTGCCGCGTGGAGGACGAGGTCATCGGCTCCTGAGCCACCGCGAGCTGCGAAAGGGCGGCCCACCATGCGCACGCTTCTGATCGACAACTACGACTCCTTCACCTACAACCTCTTCCAGCTGCTCGGCGAGGTCAACGGCGTGGCACCCACCGTGGTCCGCAACGACGTCGACTGGTCGTCGATCGACGTGAGCGAGTACGACGCGGTCGTCATCTCCCCCGGCCCTGGCAACCCCGGCGTCGAGACCGACTTCGGGGTGAGCGCCAGGGCGATCCTGGAGAGCGGACTGCCCGTGCTCGGCGTCTGCCTCGGCCACCAGGGCATCTGCCACCTCTTCGGCGGAGAGGTCGGGCTGGCACCGTCACCGGTGCACGGGCGGGTGTTCCCGGTCGAGCACACCGGCGTGGACCTCTTCGCCGGGCTGCCCTCGCCGTACAACGTGGTGCGCTACCACTCCCTGGCCGCGACCACGCTGCCCGACTGCCTGGAACCGATCGCCTGGACCGACGGCATCATCATGGGCGTCCGGCACCGCAGCCTGCCGATCTGGGGCGTGCAGTTCCACCCGGAGTCCATCAGCAGCGAGTACGGCCGCGAGCTCCTCGCGAACTTCCGCGACCTCGCGCTGTCACGCCGGCGCGGCTACGAGGTGCACGTGCGCAGGGTCGCGGCGCTGCCGGACACGGAAGCGTTGTTCCGCAAGCTCTTCTCGGGCGGCAGCCACCCGTTCTGGCTGGACAGCAGCTCGGTGGTCGACGGCCTCTCGCGGTTCTCCTACATGGGTGACGCGTCCGGGCCTCTCGCCGAGTACCTGAGCTACCGGGTCTCCGAGAACACGGTCACCATCGAGAAGAACGGCACCACCAGCCAGGTCGAGTCGCCCTTCTTCGCCTACCTGGACGAGCAACTCGCCCAGCGCGCCATCCCGACGCCGGAGGGCGTGCCGTTCGACTTCAACCTCGGCTACGTCGGCTACCTCGGGTACGAGCTCAAGGCCGAGGCCGGCGCGCAGGTCTCGCACCACGCGGAGGAACCCGACGCCGCGATGGTGTTCGCCGACCGGCTGATCGCGGTCGACCACGTCGCGGGCGAGACGTACCTGCTGGCGCTGAGCCTCGACGGCGCCGACGCCGACGCCCTGGCCTGGCTCTCGGTCATGGGCGACCAGGTCGCCGCCACACCGAGGGCCGGGGGCGGGACCGCGCGGACGACGCAGTGGACCGACATGAACTCGCCGGCGGCGCGCAAGATCGCCGTGCTGCGGCACGACCACGACGCCTACCTCAAGCGCATCAACGAGTGCTTCCACGAGATCGACCACGGCGAGTCGTACGAGGTCTGCCTCACCAACGAGGTGAGCCTGGACGTGCGGATCGACCCGCTGACCACCTACACGTACCTGCGCGGCATCAGCCCCGTGCCCTACGGCGCGTTCCTCGACTTCCCCGGTGTCTCGGTCATGAGCGCCTCGCCCGAGCGGTTCCTGTCGATCGGCGTGGACCGCGTCGCCGAGGCCAAGCCGATCAAGGGCACGCGGCCGCGTGGCGCCACCCCGGAGGAGGACGCGGCGCTCAGGGCCGACCTGTTCTCCAACGAGAAGGACCAGGCCGAGAACCTGATGATCGTCGACCTGATCCGCAACGACCTCAACGTCGTGTCGGAGATCGGCTCGGTGCACGTGCCGAAGCTGTTCGACGTGGAGACCTACGCCCCGGTCCACCAGCTGGTGTCGACGATCCGCGGCACGCTGCGGCCCGACCAGTCGTCGGTGGCCTGCGTGCGCGCGGCGTTCCCCGGCGGCTCGATGACCGGTGCGCCGAAGCTGCGCACGATGGAGATCATCGACCGGCTCGAGGACGGCCCGCGCGGCGTCTACTCCGGCGCGATCGGCTGGTTCGGCCTCAGCGGTGCGGTGGACCTCAACATCGTCATCCGCACGCTCGTGGCGACCGGGTCCGGTGTCCGCTTCGGCGTCGGCGGCGCGATCATCGCGCTGTCGGACGCCGAGGAGGAGTTCGCCGAGACCGCGGTGAAGTCCCGCGCCATGGTGACCGCGGTCGTCGACACCGCCCTCGAGACCGCGATCGGGGACGTGGCATGAGAGCCCGCTGCGTCGTCGCCGGCGGCGGTGGCGCGGTGGGCACGTTGTTCGTCGAGCTGCTGGCCGCGGCGGGCGCCGAGGTGGTCGTCGCGGACCGCGCGTCCGGAGCCGACATCACCGCTCCGGACGCGCTGCTGACAGCCGAGCTCGCCATGGCCGACGTCGTGGTGCTCGCAGTGCCGGAAACCGTTGCGCTGCGGGCACTCGGCCCGGTCGCGGAGACACTGCCGGCCGGCGCGCTGATCGTCGACACGCTGTCGGTCAAGAGCCGTTACGCGGTGACGGCCGCCACCGTCCGGTCCGATGTGGAGCTTCTCGGACTCAACCCGATGTTCGCTCCCTCACTGGGTTTTCCCGACCGGCCGGTGGCCGCCGTGGAGCTCAACGGCGGCG
>JASLAV010000399.1 GCA_030146905.1 Lentzea sp.
GAGCGCCTCGTAGGCGTGCTCGGGTGAGCGCACGTGTGCGGCGTTGGCCGCCTGCACCGTGATCAGGGAGAGGTTGTGCGCCACCACGTCGTGCAGTTCGCGCGCGATGCGCAGGCGTTCGTCGGCCAGCGCCTGCTCTGCACGCTGGGAGACCTCCCGCTCCAGGAACGACCGCCGCAGCCGGGTCGTGTACCCGGTGGCCCACACGGCACCGAGAGCGGAGATGACGACCAGCACGTTCTCCGGCTCGCCACCGGAGACGCCGGAGATCACGGCCACGGCGGCCACGAGCGCGACCAGCGACCACGTCCGTGAGCGCTCGACGGCCACGGTGTAGAGCGCGAAGCACACCGCTCCCACCGGTGCGCCGAGAGCCTCCGCCGGCAGCACCTGACCCACCACCACGGCCGAAGTGGCGGCCGTGGTCACCGCCAGTGCCGCCACCGGCCAGATCCTGCGGACCGCGACCGGCAGCGCGACCAGGGCGGCGGCGGGCAGGACGAGCCACCATGGCTTGTCCTGTTTCTCCACCATCGCGTAGGCCACGAGCACACCGATCACCGCCGTGGCGGCCAGGTCGACCAGGTAGAGGTGCAGTCTCGCGATCACGAGGCCGACGGTAACGAGCGCGCGGGCGCGGCGCCTCGGACCACGGTCCGATTCCGGACTTCGGCCCGCGGTCCGATCCGTCCGGGCCGGGGAAAGCCGACTCTCTTCCGCATGATCGAGGTGCGGAACCTGACGAAGAAATATGGCGGCACGACGGCGGTGGACGACCTGTCGTTCACCGTCCACCCGGGACTGGTGACGGGCTTCCTCGGCCCGAACGGCGCCGGCAAGTCCACGACGATGCGCATGATCCTCGGCCTTGACCGGCCCAGCGGCGGTGAGGCGCTGGTCGGCGGCAGGCGGTACGCCGACCTGGACCAGCCGCTGCGGCACGTCGGCGCGCTGCTCGACCCGGCGGCGGTGCACCACGGCCGCAGGGCGCTCGACCACCTGCGCTGGATCGCCGCCAGCAACGGAATCGGTGGGAAGCGCGCCGTCGAGCTGATCGAGCGGGTCGGGCTGGGAGGCGTGCGGCACCAGCGGATCCGGGCGCTGTCGCTCGGCATGAAGCAACGGCTCGGCGTCGCCGCCGCGTTGCTGGGCGACCCCGAGGTCCTGATGTTCGACGAACCGGTCAACGGCCTGGACCCCGAGGGCGTGCGCTGGATCCGGGACATGATGCGCGGTCTCGCGAAGGAGGGCCGCACGATCTTCGTCTCCAGCCACCTGATGAGCGAGATGGCGCTGACGGCCGACCACGTCGTGATCGTCGTGAGAGGACAGCTGGTCAAGGAGACCCCGATGGAGGCGTTGACCCGCAACGGTTCCCTGGAGGACGCCTACCTCGACCTCACCTCCGGGAGGGGACTGTGAAGAACGCGCTCGCCGCCGAGTGGATCAAGCTGCGGACCGTCCGCGCGCCTCTCGGCATCGTCACCGCCATCGGCCTGATGGTCGTCGCCGGCGCGGCGCTGTCGTGGTTGATCGTGCAGGACTACGACACGTCTTCTGCCGCCGAGCAGGCGAAGTTCGCCTCCGCCGACTCCAGCGTGGTGATCACGCCGGTCGTCCAGTTCCTCGTCGCCGCGCTCGGGGCCCTCGTCGCGACCTCCGATCCGAGGCTGACCGCGCTGACCGCGGTGCCGGGCCGCACACGCCTGCTGGCGGCCAAGACCGTGCTCGTCGCCGTCGCGGCCGTGGTGCTCGGAGCCGTCGCGCTCGCGGCGAGCACCGGCACGAGCTGGCTGATCATGGGGGACCGGCCGCCGCCGATCGCGCCGTGGGACGGCTTGGGCGACGTGCTGCCGTGGGCGGGCGCCGCGGTGCTGTCGATCCTGGTGACCGGGCTGACCGGTCTCGGCATCGGGCTCGCGGTGAGGTCGACGGCGGTGACGGTAGTGGTGGTGGGCGTGCTGCTGTGGGGCGTTCCCGCCATCACGCCGATGCTGCCGGAGCCGTGGAACATCGACGCCTCCTCGGTGATGGTGCCCTACCTGGTGTGGGAGGTGGCCGGCGTCGTCGACGACCCGCCGCTGGGCCCGGTGGCCGCCGTCGCATGTCTGCTCCTTTACGCACTGGTTGCCCTCGGTGCCGGAACGGTGGCTCTGCTGCGACAGGACGCTTGACTCCCTCCGGGGCCGGCTTTATGGTCGTCCATACCTTTTACGGTAAGGAAACTTACCTAACTAATCCGCCGCCGGAAGTTCGAGAGGAGACTCTGAATGGCTTGGCAGAAGTCTGTGGTGGCGCTCGCCGCGGCACTCGTCCTCCCGTTGAGCGGTGTGATGGCGGGCAGCTCCGTCGCCGCCGCACCGGCGGGTGACGTCTCCGCCGCCGCGCTGCCTCCGGGTTCGCCCGCGGCGGTCAACGGCCAGCTCAGGGTGTGCGGCGTCAAGCTGTGCAACCAGAACGGCAAGCAGATCCAGTTGCGCGGCATGAGCACGCACGGCATCCAGTGGTACTCCCAGTGCGTGAAGACCGCGTCCCTCGACGCGCTCGCCGACGACTGGAAGGCGGACATCCTCCGCATCTCGATGTACGTCCAGGAGGGCGGCTACGAGTCGAACCCCCGGAAGTTCACCGACATGGTGCACGGCTACATCGAGGAGGCCACCAAGCGCGGCCTGTACGCCTTGGTCGACTGGCACCAGCTCTCGCCGGGCGACCCGAACCACAACACCGACCGCGCGAAGACGTTCTTCAAGGAGATCGCGCAGCGGCACAAGGACAAGACGAACATCATCTACGACATCGCGAACGAGCCGAACGGCGTCACGTGGTCGCGGGTGAAGTCCTACGCGGA
>JASLAV010000400.1 GCA_030146905.1 Lentzea sp.
ACGGCGACGCGCAGGAAGCAGTCGGGCACGCCGAAGACCCTGCGCACCTCCAGGACCTCGTCGAGCGCGGCGACGGTCGCCTCGAACCGGCGGAGGCTGCCGACGTCGGTGACGGCCACCTCGACCGACACGATCGCTTCCAGCCCCCGCTCCACGGCCGTGGGGTTGACGATCGCGCGGTAGCCGGTGATCACCCCGCCTTCCTCCAGCCTCTTGAGCCGGCGGAGGCGAATGAGCGCACGTTCCGACCTCGTCATGGACTGGCTCCGACCGCGGGAGGAGGAGATGGTGGACCTCCTCGCCCGGCTGGTCGCCGAACCCACCGAGAACCCGCCGGGAACGAAGCTCGGGAGCTGCGCGCGGCTGCTGGTCGCGGAGATGAACCGGCTCGGTCTGGCTGCGGAGCTGGTCGAGATCACGGGCGAGCACGCCCTGGAAGACCCCTGGATCGTGCGCGGCACGGCCGGAACCGGCGCACGGCTGCTGTACCTCCACGGCCACTACGGCGTCGTCCCGGTGCAGGACCGCGACCAGTTCACGCTTCGGCGCGGGAACGGGAAGCTGGCCGGCCGCGGCACGGCGGACATGAAGGGCGGCATCGTCGGCATGCTCTACGGAGCGGCGGCCGCGGCGGACCTCGGCTGATCGAGGACGGCCGGATCGTCGTCCACCTCGTCCCGGACGAGGAGACCGGGAGCGTCGTCGGCTCGGGTCATCTGCGCGAGCACGGCCTGATCGACCCCGCCGCGCTCGCCATGGTCACCGGTGAACCCAGCGGCGGAAGCATCTGGAACGCCGCACGCGGTGCCATCAGCCTGAAGGTGAGCTTCGAGGGCAGGGAGGCGCACGTCGGGCAGGCCGCGTCCGGCGTCAGCACCTTCGCCCACATGGTGTGCGTGGCGCAGCCGTTGCTCGCCTGCGCCGACGAGATGGCCGCCCGCACGACCGTCAGGTACGCCATGAACCCCGCCGACCCGGCGGGGTCGATGGTCGTCGTCGTCGTCGGGCGGTGCGGCGGCGGGTCGAACTTCAACGTCGTGCCGGCCGACACCTGGGTCACGGTGGACAGCCGCCTGAACCCCGAGGAGGACCTCGACGCCGTAGCTGGACCGGATGACCGCGATCATCCGCGAGGCGGCGGACCAGGCCGGTGCGCGGGTCACGATCGAGGTCACGCAGTTCCAGCCTCTCGCGGGAACCCCCGCCACCCACCGGCGGGTGCGGCGCTGGCGCGGTGCGTCACCGAGGTCCGCGGCGAGCCGGCCGCGTTCGAGATGTGCGGCGGAATTCTGGAAACCCGCTGGTACGACCGGCTCGGCATCCCCGCCTTCGGCTTCGGCGCCGGCCTGCTGGACGTCTCCCACGGGCCGCGTGAGCACGTCGACGAGCGTGAGCTGTTCCATACGGCGGCCGTCTACGCGCTGCAGGCGGACGAAATGCTCGGCACGCGGTCGCCCGTGAGTGAAAGTTGCAGCCGCACGAAGTAGTGTCGTGCCCACGCTCGGTGCGCACGGAGGTGAAATGGACGCCGGGAGTTCGTCGATCCGCCTGCGCGTCCTCGACGCCGTCACCGACGGGGCCCTCAAACAGCTCGACCTCGACAAGCTCCTGGAAGTGCTCTTGGAGCGCACCCGCGACCTGTTCCGCGTCGACACCGTGACCGTCCTGCTGGTGGACCGCGAAGGCGCGCAGCTCGTGGCGCGAGCCACCGCCGGGCTGGAGGAAGAGGTCTTCCAGGGAGTGCGCGTCCCCGTCGGCAAGGGCTTCGCCGGCCGCGTCGCGCAGCTGCGGGAACCGGTGCAGATCGAGCACGTCGACGAGTCCACCGTGGTCAACCCGCTGCTCTGGGAGCACGGGCTGCGGGTGCTGCTCGGCGTGCCGATGATCGCGCAGGGCGAGCTGACCGGGGTCCTGCACGTCGGCAGCACGACGTCCCGCGTGTTCACCGACGAGGAGGTCGACGCGCTGCAGCTCGTCGCCGACCGCCTGGCGGTGGGGGTCTACGTCGACCGCACGAGGTCCGAACGCGCCGCCGCCGCGATGCTGCAGGAGAGCCTGCTGCCGTCCAGCCTGCCGAGCACGGACGGCTGGGAGCTGGCTGCCCGCTACGTCCCCGGCGCGGAGAGCGGTGTCGGCGGCGACTGGTACGACGTGTTCGAGCTGCCGGGCGAGCGCATCGGCGTGGTGATCGGCGACGTCGTCGGCAACGGCCTGCGAGCCGCCGTCGTGATGGGACGGTTGAGGAGCGCGCTGCGCGCCTACGCCCTGGAGTACCTCGACCCCGCGCAGGTGCTGGACAAGCTCGACCGCAAGGCCAGCTACTTCGAGCACAACACCATGGCCACCGTCGCCTACGCGATCATCGACACGGCGACCCACCGCATGAGCCTCGCCGTCGCGGGCCACCTGCCACCGGTCGTCGCGGTGCCGGGGGAGGAGCCCACGTTCGCGAAGGCCCCCGTCGGCCCGCCCGTCGGTCTCGGCCTCGGCACCGCCGGCCGCAGGAGCACCAGCATCGACGTGCCACCGGGCACCGTCGTCGTCCTCTACACGGACGGCCTGGTGGAGCGCAGGGGACAGGACCTGGACGACGGCATGGAGCGCCTGCGCGGGACGGTGAGCCCGATGGGGCCGGAAGCGGTGTGCGTCCGGGTCATGGCCGCCATGGTCGGCGACCAGCGGGCGACCGACGACGTCGCGATGGTGGCGATTCGGCACACCGAGTGAGTCCGTGCCCGTCCAGCCCGGACCGTGTTTCAGGTAGCGGGTGAGTCGTGGGCGGACATCTCGAGCTCCAGTTGCATGCAGCGCAGGCGGGCAGGGGAGAAGTCGTAGGGCATCTTGGCGATGGCTTCGGACACGCTCATGTGGCGGGTCTTGTCCTTGCCGTCATCGGCGGTAGGAGGGTGCAAGGCGTCCCAGGCGTCGAGGAGGGCGTCGTCGTCCTCATTCAGGCCGCACTCCTCGATGACGGCGTTCAGGGTGTTTTCGAAGGCGTGCCGCTCGGCGGCCACCTAAGCCACCGTGGATCGTCGACGGCGGCGGTGTCGTCGGGCTCGGGGAGCAGGCCGATGTCGTGGTAGTGGCGAATCGCCCGTGGCGTGGTGCCGACGAAGGCCGCCGCGTCACCGATCTCGACCTGGCGGGGTGGGAAGGAAGACGGATGCACGAGCACCTTCCTCACGCGATCGGGACGTGGGTCCACTTGACCACATGCCGCTGCGGAAGGCGCAACCTCCGCGACCCCGAACCCTCCACCGGCCGCCGACAACCAGGCCTGGTCGGTGCGCAGCTCTATGACGAGGAACGCCCCGCCGGGCTCACCGCCGTTGCCGCGCAACGAGCTGCACACGACCCGGGCGACCACCTCGCGGCCGCGCCGGTTCACCGCGCTGATCTTCACCTTGTCGAAGCCGCGCGACTCCTCGAGGTCGAGCAGCACGTCTTCGAACTCCCGGTCGGCACCGGGGCGGCGGCGGTCGTTGCCGAGGGCGAGCTACTGCTTCGGCCGCAGTGCCAGCACGGCCCACACGATCTTGCCGCCGCTGGGTGACGGGACGCTGCCCCAGGCGGGGCACATCCGGTCGATGAGCTTCAGTCCCCGGTGCCCCGGCACGTCCGGGCGCGTGGCGGTGTGGGCAGGTGGCTCCGGATCGTCGTCGTGGACGGCGAGGGACAGGACGGCGGCACGCAGTTCGATGCGCAGCACCGACTCCGACGCGGCATGCCGGACCGCGTTCTCCACGAGTTCGCTCACCACGAGCGACGCGTCGTCGGCCACCGCCGGCAGGCGCCACTCCTCGCAGACGTCGCGCACCGCCTCACGCGCCAGCAATGACGCGAGGAGCGAGTTCGGCAGGCTCAGGCGCCGGTAGCGCCGCGGCGGCGGTTCCTCCGCGCGGCGGAGTGCCGACGCGAGATCGGTCGTCGTGGCCACGTGCCGGACCACGCCGCTGCGCTTGAGATCGCGCCGGTGCCCGTCAGTCTCGGCGACGAGGACCAGCGGGACGTCCGGCCACTGCGAGATCCTCATCCAGACCGTGGTGAAGACGGAGAACATGGCGGTGCTCGCGCACTCGAACTCCGGCCCGAGCCGCACGACGATCGCGGCCGGCACGTCCGCGGCCTGTTTCAGCAGGCCGTCGCGCAGAGCCGGGTAGGAGGAGAGGTCCAGCCGCCCCACCGGCGTCACCACCGCCACCCCTGCCCGGTCGGTCGTCCGAACGTCGATCTCCGTCACGCGCCGGCATCCTCCCGCAGGTCTGCTCTCAGCAGATGCTTGCGCTGGCGGCGGCCGCCGCCAGCTCTTCCTCTTCCTGGTTGTCGTAGCGCTGGGCCACCAGGTCGCGCCCGGCCGACCTCGAGGCCACCGCCATCCGCCTGGCCAGCGCCGTTTTCTCCTCCAGCGTGCGCACCGCGAACCACAACGCGTGCTCCGGTGTCCAGCCATGGCCTGCGAGACAGCGGTACGGGCCGCTGTCGCTCGGCAGCTCGACCTGGCCGGCCGGTTCTGCGACGCAGCGCACGAGCAGATCGCCCATCTCGGCCACTGGTGCGACGTGGTTGACGGCGACGTGCTCGCAGCACACTGTCCGGCATCCCGGAGCACAGCGCGTCGTCGGGGGACTGCACGAGTGCGAGGCCGCCCTTGTTCTTGATCGCGGCCGTGCCGTCGTCCAGCGCCCTCGACAGCAGCAGCTTGCCGTCCTCGATCGCGGAGACGGGCAGCTCACCGCACCGGTTCGAGATCCCGGCCAGCGCGGAGGAACCACCGGCCGACATGGGCAGCACGACCACCACGGCGGCACGCAGGACTGTGGGCAGCCGGGAAACCAGAGCCCGCAGCGCCTCCACACCACCAACGACCACCAAGTCTCTGTGCACCGATCTCCTCACCTCGCGTTGTGGGCACGAGTACCCAGCGACCCCGGTACGACACGTTGATCAGGTCGACGGCCCGCCGTGAGCCAGCCGCGCCGTCACGAGGGTGAGCAGCTCATCAGCGGTGAAAGGCTTGACGAGGTAGTCGTGAAGGACCCGTGACGAGTCCGCGCAGCGCGTCCGGCGTCGTGCCGAGCGCGGTCAGCAGGATGATCGGGGTGACGCGCGACGCCGGGTCGGCGCGCGCGTTCGACGAGCCGCAGGACGTCGGGGCGGGGCAGGACGACCTCGGTGACGATGAGGCCGGCCGGACGCCTACCGCATCCGTGGGTTCGGGTCCGGACGGCTGCCGCACGGGTGTCGTCACGTGGTCGGCTCTGGCGAACGGGACCCACACGGTGAAGGTGCTGCGCGGCGGGTTGGCTGCGTACCAGTGTGGTGCCGTGGTGTCGGTCGACGAGTGCCAGCCTGGTGCCGGAGCCCTCCCTGCTGCGGGCTCTGGCGCCCTCGATCCGGTGGAAGCGAGTGAGCAGGTGCGGCATCTCGGCCGCGTCGACGCCGCGCGAGGACCTGCCGGGAAGGGGCCGCACGGTCGGCGTGCCGTCCGGTTCCAGGGCCACCTGGGTCCGTCCCGGGCACAGATGAACGTGGTCAAGGGCGAGGTGCTGACCGTCCGACGCCCACGTGACCAGGTGCCGCGACACCTGGTTGAGCACCGCGTCCAGGTGGCTCGAGGTGCTGGGCGATCACGACGGGCGCGGGCAGCGTGGTCCTCAGGCCGCCCAGCAGCACCCGCAGGGCCTCGGCACCGCCGAGCGAGGTGCCGATCAGCACTGCCTGGTAGCGGGCGACGTCGGGGTCCACGTTGGCCAGCGTATTTCGCGGGACGCGCACCGGCGGCCAGGAGGCGTTCCCCGCCGCGCGGTTTCGGCTCGGCGGAGTCACCGCGGCGCTACCGGACCGGGTCCACCGACGGGGTCCCTGAGGACTGCCTGGTCGCACCCGCGCGTTCGTAGGCGCGCACGACCCTGGAGGCGACCTGGCTCCAGGAGTACCGGGCGGTGACGCGGTCCCTGCCCGCCACGGCGAACTCCTCCCTGAGCGTGTCGTCCCGCAGCAGCCGGTGCACCGCCCTGGCCAGGCCGTCGGCGTCGTCCTGCCCGACGAGCAGACCGGTGACCTCGTCCACGACGATGTCCGCGAGCTCGCCGGTGGAGGTGGCGACGACCGGGATGCCGCACGCCATCGCCTCGAGCGCCACCGCGCCGGTGGGCTCGTCCTCCGGTGCGCAGAGGACCAGGTCGGCCGAGTGCAGCAGAGCCGGCATCGCCTCACGGGTCACCGGCGCGGCGAACACCACCCGCGACGCGACGCCGAGCTCCTCCGCGCGTGCCCGCACGCTCGTGAGCCGGGGGTCGTCGGCAGTGCACCCGGTGATCATCAGCTCGGCGTCGTCCACCCGCGACAGGGTGACCAGCACGCCCTCGACGGCCTCGCGTGACGGCGGTCCCGCGACGAGGACGAGGGACGGCTTCTCCCGCCGTGCCGGCGAGTTCTCGGGGATGAACAAGTCGGTGTCGACGCCGCTGGACACCACGGAGATCCTCGTCCGGCGGACGCCCGCCGAGGCGAGGGCGAAGGCCTCGCCGGCACTGGCCGCCACGACGTGCGCGGCCTCCTTGCCGACCAACGCCTCGATCCTGGCGCGCTCCGCGGGGCCCGTACCGCCGCCGGGGCGCCGTGCTCCGAGGGGGAGCGAGTGGAAGGCCTGCACGACGGGAACCCGGATTCGCCGCCCGCCGAGCACGCTCACCACGCCCGACATCCAGCCGTGCCCGTGCACGACGTGCGGGGGAGCCGCGGCCCATTGGCGCAGCAGGAACGACGTGAACTCGCCCAGGTGCGGCAGGACGTCCCCGTCCGCGAGCGACCTCGGCGGCCCCGCCGACACGTGCACCACGTCGTAACCGTCGTCCGTGCGCACTCGCTCCGGTAGGTCCGGGTCCTCCCAGCGGCAGTACACGACCACCTCGTGGCCCTGCCGCCGCAGCTCGGCCGAGAGACCGGCCACGTGGGCACCGATCGGACCGGGAGCCTGCCCGAGCGGGCTGGCGTGAACGGACACCATTGCGATCTTCACCTGATCACTCCTGCGAACGAGTGCGGTGAGCTGTCTTCTCAACTCCGGGTAGCGATTCGCCAACACTCGGCGACGACGCCGGTTACCCCTTTTCCCCACGCGGAAACCACTGCCCTGCTCAGGCGCGCGCGGCACCGGTCACACCGAGTTCGCGGCCGGTCGCCCGGCCGTTGCCCGGATGTGACGGCACGGCGGGCAGACCGGCACTACGGTGGTGATCGGCATAGCGGTGAGAGTGGCGTGAGAGGCGGAACCGGGCGTGACCTCGTGGACCGAAGTGATCAACTATGTCCGGCTCCGGTACGAGGTGCTCGAGGAGACCGACAGCTGGCTGCGCTTCCGCCTGGACACGCCGGGGGAGCGGACGCAGCAGGTCTCGGTGCACCACCTGCCCGACCTCGACGGCGCGGCGTGGGTGGAGATCTCCTCCGCCGTCGGACCCGCGGACGACGTCGACCTCCGCCGCTTCCTCGAACTGGCGGGAGCGGCGGAGGTCGGTGGTGCGGCCGTCGTGGACGGTGTCGCGTTGCTCAAGCACGTGGTGCCGTTGGAGGACTTGAGCGTCCGCGAGGAGTTCGAGCGCCCGCTCGTCCTGCTGGTCGGCCGCGCCGACTCCATCGAGCACGAGCTGACGCTCAAAGACCAGTTCTAGACACCTTCCTGCGAAGCGGCGGGTGACCGCGAGGTCAGCATCGCCAGCATGTCCGGCAGGTCGAAGAAGCGGGCGATGTCGAGTGCGGACCGGGGCCCGAGCGCGGGATCCGCACCCGCGTCCAGCAGCAGGGTGACGGACCGCTCGCAGCGGCGGAAGACCGCCGCCGCGAGCGCCGTCTGTCCCCGGTCGTTGACCCTGCCGGTGTCGGCACCCCGCTCCAGCAACGCCGCGACGGTGTCCGGGTGGACGTGGTACGCGGCGAGGATGAGCAGGGTGTCACCGGAACCGTTGGTGAGGTTCACCGGTACCCCCGCGTCGATCGCCTCGGCCAGCCGCTCCGTGTCGCCGGAGCGGGCCAGGTCGAACATCGAACGCAGGAAGGTGAGCTCGTCCTCGGTGAGCGCGTCGGTCACGACCGGGCCTTTCAGGAGATGGTGGCGGGGAAGCGGTCCCACACGCGGTGGGCGCCGAGCAGCGTCATCAGCTCCGTGAACACCTTCGACGCGTCGTCACCCGTGACGACGCCCGGACCGGCACACCCGGCCGCCTCGAGCGCGGTGCGTCCCGCGCCCCACGCGCCGATAGCCTTCGCGTGGCGGAAGCACTCCTGGACCATCAGGACGACCCGCGGATCGACGGCACCACCCGGCGCACCCGCCTTCGCGTCCCTCGCCGGGACGGCGTCCGGTCCGGGAGGCGGGCTGCCCGCGAGCAGCAGGGCGTCGAACTCGACCGACCGCGCCGTGAGGAACGTCCGCTGGGCCACCAGGCCGCTGTCACCGATCGGCCCGCCGGTGGGCGCGATCAGCAGCGGCACCATGCCGCCGGCCAGGATCGTCTCGCGGACCGTGCGCACGCCGTCGAGGTCGGCCGGGTCGACCACGATGCCGATCAGGCGGCCGTCAATGGGCCAGGTCTGCCCGACCTGCGACAGCGCCGGGCTGGGCGCGACCTTCTTCGGCCGCACGGTGGCGGCGGGCGCCGGGAGTCCGAGACCCTTGGCCACCTCCGCGCACAGCGTCGGGTCGATGTTCGCGAGCACCCGCAGCTGACGTTCCTTGATGGCCTGCTCGTAGCACTTGCCGAGCTCGAAGGTGAACGCGCGCACGATGTGTTCCTTCTCCACCGGCGACATGCTCAGCCAGAACAGCCGCGGCTGCGTGAAGTGGTCGGAGTACGACGCGGGCGCCTCCCTGACCTTCACGGCCTTGGGCAACGGCTGCGCCACCTCGACCAGCGGCTTGTTCTCCACCCCCGCCTCGAACGGGTTGCCGCCGTCGAGCGTGTTCGGCTTGTAGGGCGCCACGCCCGCGTGCACCGCGTGCTGGTGGAACCCGTCGCGGAACATGTCGTTGACCGGCACGTGCGGGCGGTTGATCGGGATCTGGTTGAAGTTCGGCCCCGCGAGCCTGGTGAGCTGGGTGTCGAGGTAGGAGAACAGCCGCGACTGGAACAGCGGGTCGTCGGTGACGTCGATGCCCGGCACCAGGTTCCCGAGGTGGAACGCGACCTGCTCGGTCTCCGCGAAGAAGTTCATCGTGTTGCGGTTGAGCGTGAGCATGCCGACCGGCTGCACCGGCGCGAGCTCCTCCGGCACGATCTTCGTCGAGTCGAGCAGGTCGATGCCCTCGAACACCTGCTGCGGGGTGTCGGGGAAGATCTGCAGGCCGAGCTCCCACTGCGGGTACGCGCCGGACTCGATGGCGTCGGCGAGGTCGCGGCGGTGGAAGTCTGGGTCGATGCCGTTGATCATCTGCGCCTCCTCCCACACCAGGGAGTGCACGCCGAGCTTCGGCTTCCAGTGGAACTTCGCGAGCACCGTCTCGCCCTCGGCGTTCACCAGCCGGAACGTGTGGACGCCGAAGCCCTCCATCGTCCGGTAGGACCTCGGGATGCCGCGGTCGGACATGTTCCACATGACGTGGTGGGTGGCTTCGGTGTGGGTCGACACGAAGTCCCAGAACGTGTCGTGCGCGCTCTGCGCCTGCGGGATCTCCCGGTCGGGGTGCGGCTTGCCCGCGTGGATGATGTCGGGGAACTTGATCCCGTCCTGGATGAAGAAGACCGGGATGTTGTTGCCCACGAGGTCGAAGTTGCCCTCCTGGGTGTAGAACTTCGTCGCGAACCCGCGGGTGTCGCGGACGGTGTCCGCCGATCCCCGCGACCCCAGGACGGTCGAGAACCGCACGAACACGGGCGTCTCGAC
>JASLAV010000416.1 GCA_030146905.1 Lentzea sp.
CGACGCCGTGCATCTGGGTGAGCACGAAGATCGCCACGAACCCGAAGAGGAACATCGGCCACACGCCGTCCGGGCCGGAGTTCATCACGGCGACGAGGGTGCCGTGCACGGCGACGAGCAGTTCGAGCGTCAGCGTCCACCAGCGGTTCGTGTGCGCGGTGGTGAACATCAGGCTGCTCTGCACCAGCAGCAGGAACATGTAGAAGAACCCGATGAGGTGCCCGCTGGTCGACTCCATGGGGTGGTACCAGAACGTGTAGATCGCGGCCCAGCTGAACAGGTAGCCGTGGTAGCGGCGGGCGAACCCGACGACCTGCGCGGAGATCGGCGCCGACCAGGTGAGGACCAGGCCGCGGCGGCGGTTCTCCATCAGCAGGACCACCACGAGCAGCAGGACGACCGAGCCCTGCGAGCTGAAGATGGAGACGTCCTGCGCCAGGCCGTCGTAGAACACCTGCGTCTGCACCGCGTGCAGTGCGATGAAAGCGCCGTTGGCGGCCAGCGCCACGACGTTGAGGCGGTGCAGACCGGTGGTGTACCGGCGGACGTGCTGCTGCGCGTAGTAGATCAGGCCCCAGGACACGAGCTGGTGCACCGCGTAGCCCACCCAGGCGGACGCCCTGGTCCAGAAGGTGGGGTCCGGCAGCTTCCAGTAGTACCAGGAGGCACCCCGGTCGGGCAGCAGGCTGACCTGCAACCCCTGCCCCAGCAGCCACACCAGGCCCGTGAGCAGCGCACTCGCCGCCACACCCCACAGCAGGACGGTGGACGTGGCCCGTCTCGTATCGTTCAGCACGCTGAGCATTATGCAGATGTTCAGCTTGCTGAACAAACCTTGCCCCGACGTCGCGCGCACCGCTACGTTCAGTCGACTGAACAAATCAGGAGGACCCGCTGTGGCCCGATATTCGTTGCGCGTCAACGGTGAACGACACGAGGTGGACGTCGACGGCGACACCCCCCTGCTGTGGGTGCTGCGCGACGAGCTCGGACTGACGGGCGTCAAGTACGGGTGCGGCGTCGGCCTGTGCGGAGCCTGCACGTCCCATGTGGACGGTCAGGCGGCCAGGCCGTGCGTGCGCACGGCGGCCGACAGCGCCCGCACCCCGATCACGACGATCGAGGGGTTGTCGCGCGACGGGAACCACCCGGTGCAGCGGGCGTGGCGGGAGCTCGACGTGGCGCAGTGCGGGTACTGCCAGCCCGGCCAGGTGATGGCCGCGGCGGCCCTGCTCGCCCGTGACCCCGACCCCGACGACGCGGCGATCGAGGAGGCGTTGCGGGACAACGTCTGCCGGTGCGGCAGCTATCCGCGCATCCGCGCCGCGGTGCGCAGGGCCAGCCGGATCATGAGGGAGGCGCGATGATCAGCAGGCGAACGTTGTTGCGCGGCGCGGGGATCGGCGCGCTCGTCGTCGCGGTCCCCGTGCCCGCCCTGGCCGCCGAGAGCTTCACGCCGAACGTCTTCGTGCGGCTGGACGACGAGGGCCGCATCACCGCGACCGTGCCCCGGCCCGACACCGGGCAGGGCGTGCGCACGGTGGTGGCGCTGATGATCGCCGAGGAGCTGGCGGTCGAGACGCGCGACATCACGCTGGAACAGGCACCCGGCGACACCCAGCGGTTCGGTCCCCAGGGAGTGCTCAACTCGTCGTCCGTGCGGCAGCTCGCCACCCCGATCCGCACCGCCGCCGCGACCGCGCGCTGCCTGCTCGTCGCCGCCGCCGCGGGACGGTGGGGCGTGCCGGTGGCCGAGTGCACCGCGAAGGACGGCGCGGTGCGCCATCCGCGCAGGGGCAGGCTGCCCTACCGGGCGCTGGTGCGCGACGCCGCGGCGCTCGACCCCGCCACCGTGCCCGTCGAGCTCACGCCGCCGGAGAAGTGGCGGCTGCTCGGCAAGACCCGCGGCGGGCGGGTCGACGCCCGCGACATCGTCACCGGGCGCACCAGGTACGGCATCGACTCGCGGCCGGCCGGCGGTCTCGTCGCGGTCGTGGCGCGGCCGCCGTGGATCGGCGCGGTGCCCGAGAGCGTCGACGACACCGCGACCCGCGCCCTGCCCGGCGTGGTCGACGTCCTCAGGCTCACCGCGCCCGCGGAAGGCCAGGGCGGCGTAGCGGTGATCGCCAGGTCGACCCACCAGGCGCTGAAGGGCCGTGACGCGCTGCGGGTCACGTGGAGCGGTGGCACACCCACCGCGGACAGCCGCGCGTGGCTCGCCGACCTCACCGCGGCGTTGCCCGCGCAGGGCCCGATCGACGGCTTGCAGCGGGTCTACCGGATGCCGTTGCTCGCGCACGCGCCGATGGAACCGATGAACGCCACCGCACACGTGCGCCCGGACGGCGTGACGGTGTGGGCACCGACCCAGGACCCCGGCGGGCTGCGCACGCAGCTGGCCCGTCAGCTCGGCGTGCCCGTCACGGACGTGCGGGTGGAGGCGACGGCGTCCGGTGGCGCGTTCGGGCGTCGCGCCGAGTCCGACCCGGTGCTGGAGGCGCTGGCCTGCTCGCGCAAGGCGGGCGCGCCCGTGCAGGTGCTGTGGACCCGCGCCGACGACATGCGCAACGACTCGTACCGGCCCATGTCCGTGCACCGGATGAGCGCGGAGATCGGCGCGGGCGGCCTACCCGTCCGGCGGGCGCACGAGGTCGTCACCTGGCCGCTGACCGTCCTGCCTGCGTTCGGCAACCCGGCGCTGATCAAGGCCAGCGGCGACCACTTCCCCTACACCGTGCCGGGCGACGTCACGGTCACCGTGCGGCCGGCACCGCTGCGGACCGGGTTCTGGCGGGCCGTCTACGCGGGCCACTTCCTCTACGCGGAGGAGTGCTTCCTCAGCGAGATCGGCACGCGGGCCGGCCTGGACCAGATCGCGCTGCGCAAGTCGCTGCTGCCGGCCGGTTCGCGGCTGCACCGGCTGCTGGACGCCGTCAGCGGCCCGTGGAACAGCATGCGCGGCACCGCGCGAGGCGTCGCCTGCCACGAGGACTACGGGTCCGCGATCGCGGTGATCGCTTCCGCCGATCCGGCGTCGCGCCGGGTGCTGCGCGTGCACGCGGCCGTGGACGTCGGGGTGGCGATGCACCCGTCCGGCGTCCGCGCGCAGGTGGAGGGCTGCGTGGTCGACGCGCTGTCCACAGTGCTCGGTGCGCAGATCACCGTCCGGGAGGGACAGGTCGCGGAGTCGTCGTTCGGCGACTACCGGTGGGCGCGGATCGGTCAGACACCGGACATCGACGTCACGATCGTGCAGTCCGACGCCCCGCTCGGCGGCCTGGGCGAACTCGCCTATCCCCCGGCGGCTGCCGCGATCGCGGCAGCACTCGCGAACGGCGGCACCGTCACCGGCATGCCGTACGGGACCGACGTGGGGTGATCGGGTCCGTCTGGGATGATGGGGCGGTGGCCGAGGGAGACGAGCTGGCGGTGGCGCACCGCCCCGAGCAGGTGGGCGCGGACGTCGCCTCCTGGCCGACCGGGAGGCTCCTGTCGGTCGCGGCGCGCGTCGTGGAGAAGCGCTTCGAGGACTTCCTGGCGGGCCGCGGTCTCACCCACGCGGGCATGATCACTCTGCACCACCTCGCGGACGGCCCGCGCTCCCAGCGCGAGCTGGCCCTGCTGAGCCGAGTGACGGACCAGACGATGAGCCGCACCATCGAGCACCTCGACCGCGGCGGCCACGTGGTGCTCAGCCAGGACCCCAAGGACCGCAGGCGAACCTCGGTGAAGATCACCCCGTCCGGCCGCCGCGCGCTGGCCGCCGCCCGCCGCGAGGAACGCGAGTCGGACACGCTGCTCGGCGCGGTGGACGACTACGAGCACTTCCGGCGGCAGCTGATCGCGCTGATCGCGGCCGCCACCAGCACGGAGAACTGACTGACGCGGGCGCGGTGCGCCGCGGATGAGCGCCCAGGGGCTGGCGCAGTGCGTGGTGAATGAAAGCGCGCGGCACTACCGTCGCCCACCCTGAAGTGTTCGGGGCTCAGCCCGCTCCGGCGAACGACCGGGCGCGGCACCCGCGCCGGCTGACCGGCGCCACCACCGGCTAGGTGTACTGCCCAGCGAGGTTGCGAACGGTCCGACACGTAGTCGGATGATCTTGGAATGAGGGAGGGCCTCCGGGTTCGGTGTGGATTGCGACATCTGCACCGGCTAGCCAGGAGGCCCTCGAT
>JASLAV010000434.1 GCA_030146905.1 Lentzea sp.
CACGACGCGACCTCGCAGCAGCACCGCTGGGAGGAGCTCAAGCAGGTCGAGAAGCGGCGCGAGTCCAGTGTGGACGGTGTCGCGCTCGGGCAGCCCGCCGTGGCGCTGGCAGCGAAGCTGGTGCAGCGCACCGCACGCGCCAGCTTCCCCGTCGACCTGCTGCCGGAGGGTGACGACACGGGCACGACGCTGTTCGCCGTGACCGCTTTGTCCAAGCTCGCCGGTGAGGACCCGGAGACGGAGCTGCGCCAGGTCTGCCGCCGCTTCGCCGCGAACGTCCGCGAAGCCGAGGCCAAGGCGCGGGCCGAAAGTCTCGATTCTCTGGAAGCTGAAGACTGGCGGCGTTTTTGGCCCTCCTGAAACGCTGAGCGTGGGCTAACGTCGATCACGTGACTTACCTGCGGTATCCGCATCTTCGCGGTGACTTGGTGACGTTCGTGGCCGAGGACGACGTGTGGCTCGCGCCCGTCGACGGAGGAAGGGCCTGGCGCGCGTCCGCTGACCAGGTACCGGCTCGCTCGCCGCGTTTCTCCCCCGACGGCACGCACCTGGCGTGGGCCAGCGTGGTCGACGGCGCCCCCGAGGTGCGAGTGGCGCCTGTGGACGGTGGCCCCGCACGCCGGTTGACGCACTGGGGTGTGGTTCGGACGGCGGTGTCGGGCTGGACGCCGGACGGCCGGGTGCTCGCCATCTCCACGACGGGCCAGATGTCGAGGAACCGCAAGCAGGCGCACGCCGTTCCGCTGGACGGCGGACCGTCCGAGGTGCTGCCGTTCGGGTGGGTCAACGACGTCTCCTTCGGACCGGACGGCCAGGTCGTCACGTCCTCCAGCTACATGCAGGAACCCGCGGCCTGGAAGCGGTACCGGGGCGGCACCGCGGGCAAGCTGTGGGTCGACACCGACGGATCCGGTGACTTCACCCGGATCCTCGAGGACCTGAAGTCGACGCTGTCCAACCCGATGTGGGTCGACGGGCGGATCGCGTTCCTGTCCGACCACGAGGGTGTCGGCAGCGTGTACTCGGTGCTGCCGGACGGCACCGACCTGCGCCGCCACTCGGAGGGGGAGTTCTACGCCCGCAACGCCTCCAGCGACGGCTCGCGGGTGATCTTCCACCAGGCCGGCGAGCTGTGGCTGCTCGAAGGCCTGTCCGACCTGCGCAAGCTCGACATCAGGCTGGGCGGACCGCGCCCCGGCAGGCAACCGCACCACGTCAAGGCTTCCGGCAACGTCGAGTCGTTCAGCGTCGACCACACCGGTCGCGCGTCGGCCGTCGAGGTCCGCGGTTCGGTGCACTGGGTGACGCACCGCGACGGCCCGGTCCGCGCGCTGGCCGACCGCTCCGACGTCCGTGCCCGGCTGCCGAAGGTGCTCGGCGAGACCGACCACGTGGTGTGGGTGACGGACGTCGAGGGCGAGGAGGCCCTGGAGATCGCGCCCATCGGCGGGGTCGAGCCGGGGAACACGGCTCGCCGGGTCGCCTCCGGTGTGCTGGGCAGGGTCATGTCGCTGGCCGCCGCGCCGGACGGGTCGCGCGTCGCCGTGGCCACGCACGACGGCCGGTTGTTGTTGGTGGACATCGCTTCCGGCGAGGTGCGCGAGGTCGTCCGCGGTGCGAACGCGCACATCACGCACCTCGCTTTCTCACCGGACTCGTCGTGGCTCGCGTGGTCGCACCCCGGGCCGACGCCGTTGCGGCACATCAAGATGGTGAACGCGACGAACCTGTCCGTCGTGGACGTCACGCAGCTGCGGTTCGCGGACTTCGCGCCGACCTTCACCGAGGACGGCAAGTACCTGGCGTTCCTGTCGATCAGGACGTTCGACCCGGTCTACGACGCGCACGTGTTCGACCTGTCGTTCCCGACGGGCTGCCGCCCGCACCTCGTGCCGCTGGCCGCGACCACGCCGTCGCCGTTCGCGCCGATGCACGGCGGACGCCCGGTCGGCGAGGAGGACAAGGACTCCGAGGACGACGACGAGAAGCCGCCGGTCACGAAGGTCGACATCGAGGGCCTCTCCGACCGCGTGGTGCCGGTGCCCGTCGCCGCCGCCGACTACGTCTCGCTGAAGGCGGTCCGCGGCGGGCTGCTGTGGCTGCGCAGGCCGTTGCTCGGGGTGCTGGGCGACAACCTGGCGTCGCCGGAAGCGCGCCCGCCGCGCACGGCGCTGGAGCGGTTCGACTTCGCGAAGCAGAAGACCGAGTGCCTGGCGGACAGCGCGGACGCGTTCGCGGTGTCCGGCGACGGCAAGCGGATGGTCGTCGAGGACCACGGTGACCTGCGGGTCGTGCCGACCGACAGCAAGGCGGACGAGGACTCGGCCGACTACGTGGAGATCGACCTGGCGCGGGTGCGCGTCGTCGTCGACCCGGCGGCCGAGTGGGCGCAGATGTACGCCGAGAACGGCAGGCTCATGCGCGACCACTTCTGGCGCACCGACATGGGCGGCGTCGACTGGCAGGGCGAGCTCGACCGCTACCGGCCGCTGGTGGCCGAGGTGGGCAGCCACGACGACCTGGTCGACCTGCTGTGGGAGGTGCAGGGCGAGCTCGGGACCTCGCACGCGTACGTCTGGGGCTCCCCGCCGCACGTCCCCGCGTCCCGCCGCCAGGGCCTGCTGGGAGCGGACCTGGTCCGCTCCGGCTCCGACTGGGTCGTCGAACGGGTGATCCCCGGCGAGACGTCCGACCCGCACGCCCGTTCACCGCTGGCCGCTCCGGGCGTGGCCGTGCGCGCCGGTGACGCCCTGGTCGCCGTCGACGGTCGTCCCGTGGGCCTGGAAGGGCCGGGTGCGCTGCTGGTGGGCACCGCCGGGAAGCCCGTGGAGCTCACCGTGCGGCCTGCCGGCGGCGGGGAGCTGCGCCGGGTCGTCGTCGTGCCACTGGCCGACGAGGAGCCCCTGCGCTACCACGACTGGGTCGCGAACCGGCGTGCTGTGACGCACTCGCTGTCCGGCGGACGCGTGGGGTACCTGCACGTGCCGGACATGATGGGTGCCGGGTGGGCTCAGCTGCACCGCGACCTGCGGGTCGAGCTGGCGCGCGAGGCGCTGGTGCTGGACGTCAGGGAGAACGGCGGCGGGCACACCTCGCAGCTCGTGATCGAGAAGCTCGGGCGGAAGGTCATCGGCTGGTCCGTGGCGCGGGGCTACACGGCGTCGGAGTCGTACCCGCAGGACGCGCCACGCGGTCCCGTCGTGGCGGTGGCCGACGAGTACGCCGGGTCCGACGGCGACATCGTCAACGTGGCGATCAAGGAGCTCGGGATCGGGCCCGTCGTCGGCGTCCGCACCTGGGGCGGTGTCATCGGCATCGACATGCTCTACACGCTGGTCGACGGAACGTTGGTCACCCAGCCGAGGTACGCGTCCTGGTTCAAGGGACACGGGTGGGCCGTCGAGAACCACGGCGTCGACCCGGACATCGAGGTCGTCATGACGCCTGCGGACCGCGTCGCCGGCCGGGATCCGCAGCTGGAGCGGGCCGTGTCGCTGGCTCTGGAGAACCTGGCTTCCTCGCCTGCCGCTCACGCTCCGGAGTTGCCGCCGCTGGGCTGAGCACCCCATCGTGTGGCTGAAGAACTGTGACGGACTGTTCCATGTGGACGATCAACAAGGTGGAACAGTTCTTCACGGTTCGGGGGTTTGCGTGAGTCATCGGGATGAGCCGCGTAGTGGGCGTGGGTGTTTCGGGGCTGTTTTTGTCGTGCCGTTCTTGGCTTTGGGTGGGATGTTCGGCGTCATCGCCTTGAGTGGTGGGGGCTCGGACGCGCCTTCTGCTGCCGCTCCTCCTGGTTCCCGGCCTTCTGCTCAGTGGTGGACTCAGCCTTTTGAGACTGGGGTTGCCTTGTCCACTGTTACTGAGACTGTTGTGGTTCGTGGGGGTGGGCGGGAGGTTCCTGCTGCTCGGGGTGGTCGGACTTCTGGGCCCGTTTCCACGG
>JASLAV010000450.1 GCA_030146905.1 Lentzea sp.
GAGCTGGGACTGCGCGTCCTGGTCGTCACGAAGGCCGCGGGCGACGACGGCAACACCCGCTGGGCCCAGGGTGGCGTCGCCGTCGTCATGGAGGACCAGCACGACCCCGGTGACACGGTCGGGCGGCACGTCGAGGACACGCTGACGGCGGGCGCGGGCCTCTGCGACGCGTCGGCGGTCACGACGGTCATCTCGGACGGCCCGCGGGCCGTGGCGAGGCTGCGCGAGCGCGGCGCCGTGTTCGACGCGAAGCCGGACGGCCTGCTGGAGCGCACCCGCGAAGGCGGCCACAGCGCGTTCCGCGTCGTGCACGCCGGTGGCGACGCGACCGGTGCCGAGGTCGAACGCGCACTTCTCAAGGCCACTGTGGACGGACGGGTTCCCCTGCTGGAGAACCACGTCGCCGTCGACACCGTCAAAACCCCGCTCGGTGCTGTCGGCGGGCTGCTGGTGCTCGACGGCAACGGCGTGCCCGGTGTGCTGACCGCGCCCGCCGTGCTGCTCGCGACCGGTGGCCTCGGTCAGATGTACCAGGCGACCTCGAACCCGTCCGTCGCGACGGGCGACGGCCTCGCGCTCGCGCTGCGGGCCGGCGCGCTGGCCGCGGACGTCGAGTTCATCCAGTTCCACCCGACCGTGCTCTACACCGGCCGCGGGGCCCGTGGCCGCTGCCCGCTCGTCACGGAAGCGGTGCGCGGCGAAGGTGCCGTGCTGGTCGACGCGACGGGCGCCCGCGTGATGAAGGGCGTGCACCCGCTGGAGGACCTGGCCCCGCGCGACGTCGTGGCGGCCGCGATCACCCGGCACATGGCGCTCGGACCCGGTGGCGTGGACGACCACGTCTTCCTCGACGCGACGGCGTTGCACGACATGGCGACCCGCTTCCCGACCGTCTTCGCGGCGTGCGCCGCGGCGGGCATCGACCCTGCCGTCGACCCGATTCCGGTCGCTCCCGCGGCCCACTTCGCCTGTGGCGGCGTGGTGTCGTCCGTCGACGGCCGCACCGGCGTGACCGGCCTGTACGCGGTCGGCGAGGTCGCCCGCACCGGCCTGCACGGCGCGAACCGCCTGGCGTCCAACAGCCTGCTCGAAGGCCTGGTCTGCGGCACCCGTGCCGCCGAGGCCGTGGCCGCCGACATCGCTGTCGGCCTGATCGCACCCGCCCGCGCCGTCGACCCGGTTCTGCCGACGGCGCCGGTGGCGGACAGGGACATGCTCCAGCGCGTGATGTCCCGCTACGCCGCGATCGGCCGTGACGCGGAAGGTCTCGCCGTCGTCGGCTCGGTGCTCGACGTGTCCACGGTGGACAAGCAGCTCGAGTCGCGCGAGCTCGTCGAGGACGCGGCGCTGACCATGGCCGCCCGCGCCCTGATCGCCGCGGCGCAGGAACGCACCGAGTCGCGCGGCTGCCACGTCCGCACCGACTTCACCGGGCGTTCGCCGGAGTGGCAGCGCAGCCAGCTCGTCCGGCTCACCCCGACCGGTCAGCCCGTGCTGGCCGATCCAGTACTGGCAGAGGGTGTCGCATGACCGAAATCGACTGGGAGGACGCGAACCGCGTCATCCAGCTCGCGTTGGAAGAGGACCTCCGCTACGGCCTCGACGCCACGACGCTGGCGACGGTGCCGGAGAAAGCCGTCGCCACCGGTGAGATCACGCCGCGGTCCGCCGGTGTGCTGTGCGGCGTCTCGGTGGCGCGCACCGCTTTCCAGCGCTACCTGCCCGAGGTCGAGGTGCTCTCCGAGGCCTCCGACGGCGACAAGGCGGTCCCCGGTGAGCCCGCGCTGGTGCTGACCGGCCCCGCTCGCGGCCTGCTCACCGTCGAGCGCACGGCGTTGAACCTGGTCTGCCACCTGTCCGGCATCGCGACGCAGACCGCGCGCTGGGTCGACGCGGTCGAGGGCACCGGCGCGAAGATCCGCGACAGCCGCAAGACGTTGCCGGGGCTGCGGCTCCTGCAGAAGTACGCGGTCCGGTGCGGCGGCGGTGTGAACCACCGCATGGGCCTCGGCGACGCGATCCTCATCAAGGACAACCACGTCGCGGCGGCCGGTTCGGTGGGGGCCGCGATCCGCGCGGCCCGCGCACACGCGCCGGAACTGCTGATGGAGGTCGAGGTCGACAGCCTGGAGCAGCTCGACGAGGCGATCGCCGAGGGCGCGGAACTGGTGCTGCTGGACAACTTCACGCCGGAGCAGTGCGCCAGGGCCGTCGAACGCAGGCCGGCCGGGGTGAAGCTGGAGGCGTCCGGCGGACTCACGCTCGACGTGGCCCGCCGGTACGCCGAGACCGGCGTGGACTACCTCGCGGTCGGCGGTCTCACGCACTCCAGCCCGTCACTCGACCTCGGCCTCGATCTTCGCTAGCGGCCGGTAGCGCACGAAACCACCCTGACGGACGCCGGGGAAGTTCAGCACCCGGCGCCAGTCAGCGGTGGCGGAGCCGACGCCGCCGCCGTCCGACAGCGCTTCGACGTGGTCCTCCGCGCTGCGCCACTCGGCGTAGTTGACCACTCGCTTGCCGTCCTCCCGGATGTGGAAGGCGGCGGAGATGCCGCCGGGGTGCGGCTTCGGATCGCTCGCGAGCGCCACGAACACCGAGTCGACCCAGGCTTTCGCGGTCGCCTCGTCGTCGGTGTCGATCGTGACCAGCACGACGCACCCCACGGTCTTGTCGCTGCCGGCCATCCCGCCGGTGCGGTACAGCCGGAAGCCGTCGAGCTCGGTGCGGCTCCGGACGAACGGGGGCAGTTCGGGAAGAGTCATGCCCCTGATCCTGTGAGCTCGACCTAACTGGAGGTCAAGCGCCGGTTGGCCAGCACCGGCAGCACCTCGCGAGCCCGCTCCACCGCCGTGAGGTCGAGGTCGACGACCGACACCTCCGGCTGGTCGGAGAGCTGCGCGACGACGTTGCCGAAGGGATCGGCGACGGTCGAGCACCCGATCCCGGTCGGCGCGGACGACCCCAGGTCGCCGGGGTAGGCCTGCCCGCACGCCACGACGAACGACGTGCAGTCGAGTGCGCGCGCCCGCACGAGCAGTTCCCACTGCTCCTTCTTGCCGGGCCCCGCACCCCACGACGCCCCGACCAGCACGGCGGCCGCGCCCTCGTCGGCCAGCGCGCGGAACAGCTCGGGGAAGCGGACGTCGTAACAGGTCGCCACGCCCAGGGTGACGCCGTCCACGTCGAAGGTCACCACGTCGGAGCCCGGCGCGACCGTGCGCGACTCCTGGAACCCGAACGCGTCGAACAGGTGGATCTTGTCGTAGCCGAGGTGCACGTCCGGCCCGGTCACCAGCATGGTGTTCGTCACGCGATCTCCCGACGGCGTGAACATGCCCGCGACCACCACGACGTCGTGCTCGACGGCGATCTCGCGCACCGCCGACGCCCACGGCCCGTCCAGCGGCTCCGCGACGGGCCCGAGCGGCACGCCGAAGCGGCACATCGTCGCCTCGGGCAGCAGCACGACCCGCGCGCCCTCGGCCCTGCGCACCGCGTCGCGGACCAGTTCCAGGTTCGACCTGGGGTCCGTGGTGGAGCTGATCTGACTCACGGCGATGCGCATGGGGATCACTGTAGGGTCCGAACCGTGCGCCGTTCCCCACTGCTCCTCGTCGTGTTGCTGGCCGTCGCGGGCTGTACCGAGACCGCCACACCCCGCCCGGACGGCGGCACGAACGGCACGTCGATCGTGCTCGCCGACCGCGACGAGCCCACGACGCTGAACCCGCTGCTCGGCTACGGCGCGCAGGGCGTGTCGAAGATCTACGACGGTCTCGTCGAGCACCGCCAGGACGGTTCGCTGCGGCCCCAGCTCGCCGCCGACCTGCCGGAACCGGCGGCGGACGGCCTGAGCTGGACGGTGAAGCTGCGCGGTGACGTGAAGTTCACCGACGGCAGCGCGTTCGGCGCGGAGGACGTCGTCGCCACCTACACCGCCGCGTTGCAGAACCCGGTCAAGGAGCGGTTCAGCACCCTGAAGAGCGTCGAACAGGTCGACCCGTCGACCGTCCGCTTCACCCTCACGCAGGTGCACGCGGCGTTCCCGCACCTGCTCGTGCTCGGCGTCCTGCCCAGCGAACAGGCGAACCCCGGCGGTCAGCCGATCGGCACCGGCCCGTACAAGGTCACCGAGTGGCGCAAGGGCGACCGGCTGGTGCTGGACGCCAACGAGAGCTACTTCGCGGGCGCGCCCAAGGTCAAGAAGGTGACGGTCGTGTTCGTCACCGACGACAACCAGCGCGCGGGCCGCATGCAGGCAGGCGAGTTCGACGGCACGGTGCTGCCGCCCAAGATCGCGGAGGCGTTCACCGGCAGGTCGACGCTGGTCGTGCAGCACCACCGCAGCGCCGACTACCGGTCCGTCGCGCTGCCCGCTGCCCACCCGGTCACCGGCAACGCCGCCGTCCGCCTCGCGCTGAACTACGCCGCGAACCGCCAGGGCATGATCGACAGCCTGCTGGAGGGCAAGGGCACCATCGCGTACACGCCGGTGCCGGACGCGCTGGCGGAGGAGTTCGACCCGACCGCGAAGTTCCGCTTCGACAAGGCCGAGGCCGCCCGCCTGCTCGACGCGGGCGGCTGGGTCGCCGGCGCCGACGGCATCCGGGTCCGCGAGGGCGTCGCGGCCCGCTTCACGCTGATGTACCCGCTGGGCGACGACCTGCGCGCGGACCTCGCGACGGCGTTCGCGGCCGACGCCAAGGCGGTGGGCGTGGACGTGCAGCTGGCAGGCCTGTCGTGGGAGGCGATCCGCCCGCGCATGGGCACCGACGCGCTGCTCTACGGCGAGGGCTCGCCGTTCGACCCGGACCTGATGCTCTACGGCCTGCGCGGCCAGGGCAGCCCCGCCGCCGACGCCGCGCTGGAGAACGGCCGCAAGCTCATCGACCCGGCCCAGCGGGCGGTGGCGTACAAGCTCTTCCAGCAGGCGTTCATCGCGGCGCCGTCGATGGTGGTGCTGGTCTTCCCCGAGCACGCGTACGTGATGCGCGACTCGTGGAACGGCTACGAACCCGTGGTGGACCCGAACTCCTACGGCGCGCTGGCCTGGGGCCCGTGGTGGAACCTGGACAAGTGGGAGCCCAAGTAGGCCCTCACGTGGTCCGTGCGTTGATCTCGCGGACGGCCGTCTCCGGGTCGTCCGCCCAGAACTCGACCCGCTCGACCCGCTGAACACCCGTCTTGCCGAGGTTCACGAGCTGCGGCTCGTGGAACGGCACGGACACGTTCGTCTTGGTCAGCGATTGGATGACGAGCGCGTCACCGACCACCTCGACGCTGCGCAGCCCCTTGTGGGTGCGCTCGGAGACCCGCGCCGCGCCGAGGTCCTCGGTGGGCAGGCGCCAGTCGAAGAACCCGAGCTGCCGCAACCGCAGCTCGTCGGCGGAGATGGTGTGCGGCTGCTTGTGCAGGACGTAGAGGGCGCCAGCGCACACGACGACGTTGAGCGCGCCGAGCACGCTCAGGGTGATGAGCAACCACGGGATGTCCAGTGCGAACGCGACCAGGGCGACACCGACCGCCGTGATGATCAGGAACCGCCAGTAGCGCGGCCGCA
This sequence comes from Lentzea sp., assembly GCA_030146905.1. Next base: position 5,564 of record JASLAV010000450.1, read on the forward strand.
TGCGCTTGCCGTAGGGGATCTCCACCATGTGGCGGAGCCTATTTCCGCAGCGCGCGCACGACCTCGCCGGGGTTGTCGGCCCAGAACTCGATCCTCGTCACCTCGTGCGCGCCACGCCGGCCGAGGTCGACCTCCCGCGGCTCGCTCAGCAGCACGAGAACGTTGGTGGAGCCGGAGACCTCCAGCACGAGCGTGCCGTCCACAACGGACCGCGTCCTGTGCAGCGACCGGCTGGTCAAGCCCTGCCGGACCGTGCCGACGGCGGCGAGCGGAATCCCGTACTCGAACTCCCGCGCGTACCGCAGCCACAGGTGCTCGCCGTCCACCGAGTGCTTGAACCTGTGGAGCATCCACAGCTGCCACCCGAGCAGCAGGGCGCTCAGCACCCCGAACGCGAACAGCACCGCCCGCAGCCAGAACCACGCCACCAGCAGCTCGACGAGCAGGACCTCCAAGGGCGTCACCACGATGAACACCCACAGGAACGGTCTGACCTGCGCGCCGTAGTCGAACGTTTGCTCCCCCACGTTTCGAGGGTGGCACAGTGGAGCGGTGAGCGACCTGATCTTTCTGGACAGCGCCGGTTCCTCGATCCCGCCCACCCCGGTCGTCGACGAGGTGGTCGGCCACCTCCGCCGGGAGACCGAGATCGGCGGTTACCGCGCCGCCGCGGAACGCCGTGACGACCTCGAAGCGGGGTACGGCGTGCTGGCCGAGCTCTTCGGCTGCGAGCCGTCGGAGGTCGCCTTCACCGACAGCGCGACCCGCTCGTGGCTCACCGCGTTCGACGCCGTCCCGCTGGCGGAGGGTGACCGGATCCTCGTCACCGAGGTCGAGTACGGCGGCAACGCCGTGCCGATCCTGCGTCGCGCGCAGGAGACCGGCGCGACGGTCGAGGTCATGCCGTCCGACCGCCACGGGCAGCTCGACGTCGACGCCCTGGACCTGGACGAACGGGTCAAGCTGATCTCGCTCGTGCACGTCCCCACGAACGGCGGCCTGGTCAACCCCGTCAACGAGGTCACGGCCAAGGCCCGCGAGGCCGGCGCGCTGGTGCTGCTCGACGCCTGCCAGTCCACCGGCCAGATCGACCTGCGCGGGGTGGACTACGACATGCTCGTGTGCACCGGCCGCAAGTGGTTGAGGGGACCCCGCGGCACAGGCGCGCTGGTGGTCAGGAACGACGTGCGCAAGCGGCTCAAGCCGAGGCTCATGGACCACAGCGCGGCGGAGTGGACCGCGCCCGACCGGTTCGAACCGCGTGACGACGCGCGGGTGTTCGAGCTGTGGGAGTTCAGCGTCGCGGACCGGCTGGGCCTGATCGCCGCCGCCAGGTACGCCCTCGACAAGGGCCTGGACGTGATCGAGGCCGAGGTGCGGGACCGCGCCAAGCGTTTGCGCGAAGGCTTGAACTCGATCTCCGGCATCACCGTGCGGGACCTGGGCGAACGGCGGTCCGGCATCGTCACGTTCACCAGCGACCGGGTGCCGGCGGCGGAGCTCAAGGACCGGCTGTGGAACGAGGACGTCGCCGTCACCGTGTCGCAGCGCGGCTCGACGCTGATCGACATGACAAAACGCGGCCTGGACGAAGTAGTGCGGGCCTCCCCGCACTACTTCGTCACTCCCGAGGAGATCGACCAGGCGCTGGAGAGGATCAGCAGGTCTGGTTGATGACCCGCTTCACGCAGTCCGAGTAGCTCATGAGCAGGTCGACGGCGCGGTCGTTGCGGGCGGTCTGCGCCGCGATGACCGTGTCGCGCGGGTAGAAGCCGTTGAGGCCGCTGCCGCTGGCCGGGTACATCTCGAAGGTGTAGGCCCAGATCTTGTGCTGGCCCCACATCCAGTCGTCACTGCTGCCGTCGGTGATGTACAGGTCGCTCGCCTGTTCCGGCGTGTAGCCGTTGGTGGCGGCCATCTGCCTGCCGAGCGTCTGGAACGCGCGCGCCTCGTCCGCGTTGAGGCCGGTGTCGGTGTCCGCCTGCGTGTAGCCGTACGGCCACAGCACGAGCTCCGAGTACGAGTGGAAGTCGATGAACGTCTTGATCTGCTGGCTGCCACCGACCACGCGCGAGTTCACGAAGTCGCGGATGCGGGTGGTCTCCGGAGCGGAGAACGCCGCCGTGCCGCGATAGGTGTCCGACGTGCTGCTGCCGCTGGAACCGCCGCAGCAGCCCCACTTGTAGCCCCAGTTGCGGTTGAGGTCGGTGCCGTTGCCCTGGCGGTTCTTGCGCCAGCCGCGGAACGAGCCCGTGGCGATGTCGTACTCGGCGCCGTCCGGGTTCATCATCGGCACGATCCAGACCTCGCGGCTGTCGACGAGGTTCTTGACCGCGGGCGTGGCGTAGTTGTCGGTGTAGCGCTTGGCGACCTGCAGGCACTGCTCGACGGTCAGGTGCTCGCGGGCGTGCTGGCCGCAGACGAACAGCACCTCCGGCTCGCTCTCGTCGGACGCCACGTTGTCACTGATCTTGAGCGCCCAGATGTCCCGGTTCTGGTAGCTCTTGCCGATGCTGCGCAGGCTGGCCAGCGACGGGTGGTCGCGGACGGTCTGCTGCAGCTCGGCGGTGGTCTCCGCGAAGTTGTGGTAGCCGGTGTAGCCGGACGGGAAGTCCCGGGTGCCGACCTGACCGGGCTGGGGGTCCGCGAACTGGACCTTGCCGAGCTTCTTGAGCTCCTGTTCGAAGTCGCCGACGTACGTGACGGGCAGTCCGGTCGCCTGCAGGGCGCGGTACTGGGACTTGTCCGCCACGACCTGGACCGTGGTGAGCTTCGTCGCGCCGAGCACGTCGACACCGGTCTGGGCGACCAGGGTGCGCTCGGCGGACGTGTCCGCGGTGACTTCGAGCAGATAGCGGCCGGAGTCGGCCGTGCTGGGCGTCGCCATGCCCGCGACCAGCACGGGCAGGCAGACGGCGAGCACTGCGGCGATCTTGCCGCGGCTCTTGGTGAACATCTTTCCTCCATCATCAGCAGGGGTTTGCGACGGAGTGGTGCTCGACCGAGCGTGGCCGTGGCGTCACAGGCTGAGTAGCGCCGATAGCGGGGTGACCGTTGACAGATTTCCGAAGCTACTAGGCTGTGGTACATGCTCAGCCGCATCGACCTGCGAGGTCGCACCACGACTCCCGCTCAGTTGCGCGCCATCGTGCCGCGCGCCGAGATGGACGTGGACGCGGCGCTGCATCACGTGCGTCCCGTCGTGGAGGCGGTCGCGGAACGCGGTGTCGAAGCCGTTCTCGAGTACACCGAGAAGTTCGACCGCGTCCGCCCCGCCTCGGTCCGCGTGCCGGCCTCTGAGATCTCGTCCGCGCTGTCGTCGCTGGACCCGGCCGTGCGCGAGGCGCTGGAAGAGGTGATCGCGCGCACCAGGCGCGTGCACGCCGACCAGCGCCGCACCGAGACCACGACGCAGGTCGTGCCCGGCGGCACCGTGACCGAGAAGTGGGTGCCGGTCTCGCGCGTCGGCCTCTACGCACCCGGTGGTCTCGCCGTCTACCCGTCGACCGTCGTGATGAACGTCGTGCCCGCCCAGATCGCCGGCGTCGAGTCGCTGGTGGTGTGCTCGCCGCCGCAGGCCGAGTTCGGCGGCCTGCCGCACCCGACGATCCTGGCCGCCGCCGCGCTGCTCGGCGTCGACGAGGTGTGGGCAGCGGGTGGCGCGCAGGCGCTGGCGCTCATGGCCTACGGCGGGGTGGACACCGACGGCGGCGAGCTGGCCCCGGTGGACATCATCACCGGCCCCGGCAACATCTACGTGGCGGCGGCCAAGCGGCTGCTGCGCGGCCTGATCGGCATCGACTCCGAGGCGGGACCGACCGAGATCGCGATCCTCGCCGACTCGTCGGCCGACCCGGTGCACGTGGCCGCCGACCTGATCAGCCAGGCCGAGCACGACCCGCTCGCCGCCTCCGTGCTGGTGACGGACTCCGAGGAGCTCGCGGACGCCGTCGACTCCGAGCTGGAGCGCCAGATCCGCGCGACGAAGCACGTCGAACGGATCCGCACCGCGCTGAACGGCAAGCAGTCCGGCACCGTGCTCGTGTCCTCCGTGGACGAAGGCGTCCGCGTCGTCGACGCCTACGCCGCCGAGCACCTGGAGATCCAGACGCGCGACGCGCGCGAGGTGGCCGCGCGGATCCGTTCCGCCGGCGCCATCTTCGTCGGCGCCTACGCGCCGGTGTCCCTGGGCGACTACTGCGCAGGCTCCAACCACGTGCTGCCCACCGGTGGCTGCGCGCGGCACTCGTCCGGCCTGTCCGTGCAGACCTTCCTGCGCGGCATCCACGTGATCGACTACTCCGAGGAAGCGCTGCGCGACGTCGCCGACAAGGTCGTCGCGCTGGCCAACGCGGAGGACCTGCCCGCGCACGGGCAGGCCGTCACGGCGAGGTTCCCCCGGTGAAGCCCGTGGTGGGAGCGCGCGTGGAGCTGTCGGACCTGCCCCTGCGCGAGGACCTGCGCGGCCGCACGCCGTACGGCGCACCGCAGCTCGACGTGCCGTACCGGCTGAACACCAACGAGAACCCGTACGCGCCGACGGACGCGCTGGCCGCCGACGTCGTCGCGGCCGTCGCGGAGATCGCCGGTGACCTGCACCGGTACCCGGACCGCGACGCGGTGGCGTTGCGCGAGGACCTGGCCGCCTACCTGACGGAGGCCACGTCGGTCACGCTGACGGCCGAGAACGTCTGGGCCGCCAACGGGTCCAACGAGATCCTCCAGCAGATCCTGCAGGCGTTCGGCGGGCCGGGCCGCGTGGCGCTGGGCTTCGAGCCGTCGTACTCGATGCACCCGATCATCGCCGCCGGCACCCGCACCGAGTGGTCGCCGACGCCGCGCCGCCCCGACTTCTCGCTCGACGTGGAGAAGGCCGCCGCGGTGATCGCGGAGACGCGGCCGGACGTCGTCTTCGTGACGTCGCCGAACAACCCGACGGGCCAGTCGATCCCGCTCGACGACCTGCGCCTGCTGATCGCGTCCACCACGGGCGTGATCATCGTCGACGAGGCGTACGCGGAGTTCTCCCCGCAGGAGAGCGCGATCAAGCTGCTCGACGAGTACGGCTCGCGGCTCATCGTCTCGCGCACGATGTCGAAGGCGTTCGCCTTCGCGGGCGGACGCCTGGGCTACCTGGCGGCGGCTCCGGCGGTGGTCGACGCGTTGCAGCTGGTGCGCCTGCCGTACCACCTCTCGCAGCTGACGCAGGCCGCCGCGCGCGCGTCGCTGAGGCACGCCTCGGAAACGCTCGGGTCGGTGGCACTGCTCGCCGCCGAGCGCGACCGCGTGATGGCTTCGCTCAAGGAACTGGGTTTCCAGGTCGTGCCCTCGGACGCGAACTTCGTGCTGTTCGGCTGGTTCGAGAACGCGCGCGAGACCTGGAAGTCCTATTTGGACCACGGCGTGCTCATCAGGGACGTCGGAATCGCGGGTCACCTGCGGGTGACCATCGGAACGCCCGAGGAGAACGACGCCTTCCTCGCGGCCAGCAAGGAGGTCAGCCGGTGAGTCGTGTGGGCAAGGTCGAGCGCACCACCAGGGAGTCGTCGGTCTACGTCGAGATCGACCTCGACGGCACCGGCAAGGTCGAGATCAGCACCGGCGTGCCGTTCTACGACCACATGCTCACCGCGTTCGGCGTGCACGGCTGCTTCGACCTGATCGTCCGCGCCACCGGCGACACGCACATCGACGCCCACCACTCGGTCGAGGACATCGCGATCGTGCTGGGCCAGGCGCTGCGGGAAGCGTTGGGGGACAAGAAGGGCATCCGCCGCTTCGGTGACTGCTGGATCCCGATGGACGAGACCCTCGCGCACGCGTCGGTCGACGTCTCGGGCCGTCCCTACACCGTGCATCGCGGCGAGCCGGAGCAGTTCAACTCGTTCGTGATCGGCGGCAACTACCCGTTCGTGCTGAACCGCCACGTGTTCGAGTCGCTGGCCTTCCACGCCCAGATCGCGCTGCACGTGCGCGTCGAGTACGGCCGCGACCCGCACCACATCGCGGAGGCCGAGTACAAGGCGATCGCGCGCGCCCTGCGTGCGGCCGTCGAGCCCGACCCGCGCGTCGGCGGCGTCCCGTCGACCAAGGGCGTGCTGTAGATGCCGAAGGAAGTCGTCGTCATCGGCCTGCTGGCCCTCGCGGGCTTCCTGGGCGGTGGCGTGTACGCGACGTGGAAGACCGCCAAGTTTTTGGCGGTCGTCCTCCTCGTGCTGACCGTCATCGCGGTCGGCGGCGCGGTCCTCTGGCTCATTTAGCTCCGAACCGACAGAATCGTCCACGTGGGCGAGCCTGACTACGACGCGTTCCTCTCGTGCAGCCGGGCACTCGACGGCACACTCGCCCCGGCGTTGCGGCGCGGCGTGCAACGGTTCGCCACACCCTGGTACCGCCTTCGGTCCACACGGGTGTTCCTGGACGACCCCGGCTCGTGGGCGTCCACAGAGGCCGCCCTGGCCCGGTCTCGCTGGCTGGTCCTGATGGCCTCGCCGGAGACGGCGGCATCGGAGTGGGTCGGCCGCGAGCTCGCGTGGTGGCTGGAACACCGGTCGCCCCAGCAGATCCTCGTCGTCCTGACCTCCGGCGAGTACGCGCGGTCGGTGCCCGCCGGAGTGCGCAAGGCGCTCGGTGAGGAACCGCGCTGGGTGGACTTGAGGCCGTTGCGGTCGGCGTCGCACGTCGACGAGTCGAACCCGCGGCTGCGCGAGGCCGTCGCGGACATCGCGAGCGTGGTGCGCGGCGTGCCGAGGGACGACCTCGTCGGAGAACACGTCCGGCAGCACCGACGCACGACGCGGCTGGCACGCGGTGCGGCCGCGGCACTGGTCGTGATCCTGCTGGTCACGGCGCTGATCGCCGTAGTGCAACGCAACGACGCCACCGCACAGGCCCGCACCGCCACGGCACGAGGCCTCGCCTCGGCGGCTGTCGCGAACCTGCGCACCGACCTCGCGCTGTCGCAGGCACTCGCGGCCGAGGCCTACCGGGTCGAACCGAACGCGCAGACCCGCTCCGCCCTGTTCGAGTCGCTGACCGCCTCGCCCCAGCTCGACCGGTACGTGCGGGTAGGCGGCGAGGTGACCGCGCTCGCCGCGTCGGCCGACGGCAAGGTCGCGGTCGCCGGCACCTCCGACGGACGCGTGGTGCGACTGGACCTCGCGGCGTCCTCGCGTTCCGAGACGAAGGTCGGCTCCGATCCGGTGATCGCCGTGGCCGCGAGCTCCAACGGCGGCGTGATCGCCGCCTTCTCCACCGGCACGGCAGTGCGCTGGGACGCTGCCTCCGGTGCCGTGCAACGGTTCGACACGCCCCGCGACCTGTCGTTCGGTCTCGTGGCGGCGTCACCGTCCGGGCGCTTCACCGCCTTCTACGCCACTGTTGGCCAACCGTCGGGCGCAGAAGGTCGTTTCGTCAGAATCGTCCATGATGGACAGACAGACCTCCGTGCGCAAAGCGACGGCGTGACGTGGCCACTGCTCGTGATGCGGCTGCCCGACGACGGAACGCTGCTGGAACTGTCCGACACCGAGTGGGTCCGTCGTTCGACGGCGACCCAGGAGGTCCTGTCCACCTCGCGGGGCAACGTGCTGCCCGCCAACGGTTTCTGGCACGGCGCCTCCGCGGACGGCGCCCGGTTCGGCTGGTCGTCCGACGGCCTGACCAGGTTGTGGCGCACGGACAACCCCACGTTCGACTACAACTCCCAGGACACCGAACTGCGGCAGGGCCGCCCCAATCCGTCCCACGTCGCCATCACCAACGACGGCGCGCGAACCGCGGTGGCCGACACCGGCACCATCCACGTCTACGACATGACCGGCCCCGACGCGGGCGAACGAGTGCGGCTGGAAGGCAACGACGAGACGCGGTTCGTCGAGTTCCTCGGCTCGGGCAACCGCCTGGTGTCCGCCACGCACGACCGCCTCGTCCTGTGGGACCTCGACAGGAACACCCGCCTGAGCTCCGCACTGCCCACCCGAACGCCGCTGTCGTGCAACGCCTGCCCACCACCGTGGATCGCGGTGTCACAAGGCAAAACGGCCGTCGCAGCGGGCCCGGAACTGTCAGTCGGCCCGGCCACCGAGTCAGTGGGCCCCGACAGCGACTTCGGCCCGGTCGTGTGGAACGCCGCCGGCGACAAGCTCTTCGCGGTCACCCTCCCGGAGGGCATCGGCGAAACCTGGCAGACCCAGCCGGTCCTGCGGCGCTCGTCGCGCTGGAAGGGCGACGTGACCGCCGAGCACCTGCTCTCGATGCGCGCCTCTGCCGACGACACCAGGCTCGTCACCGTGAACGAGGAGGGCGACGTCCAGGTCTTCTCCGGCCCCGACTTCGCCCCGGAACGCACGATCCCCCTCGGCCGCCGCCTGGACCACGCGGGCTGGCCCCCGG
>JASLAV010000732.1 GCA_030146905.1 Lentzea sp.
TCGTACGGCGGCATGGTGGCGCAGCGGTTCGCGATCAGCCATCCGGCGCGTGTGCGCAGCCTGGTCGTGTCGGGCAGCAGTGTTCTGCCGGTGCCGCCGGACGCGTTCGCCGGGTGGGTGGCGCGGGACGAGGTTCTCGAGCGTCAGGACGACCCGTGGCAGAGGCAGGATTTGACGCCGGAGGAGTGCGTGCGTGCCGAGGCGTTCGCGGCCGTTTCTGCCAACGTCTGGCGTGCCGCGGCCGTGCCCGGTTACCTCAGGAGGCTGGAGGAGGTCAGGTTCGGTGCCGAGTGGGTGCGGCAGTTGCGGGCCGGGGGTCTGGTGTCGCCGCGGCTTCCCGATGCGGCCGGGCGGATCGCGGAGCTCGGCATTCCTGTGCTCCTGGTGCACGGGCGTCAGGACATGACGTTTCCGGTCGGCCTGGTCGAGCCGACGCTGGCGTTGGTCCCGCGGGCGCGGGCCGTGGTGCTGGAGGAGGCGGGGCACATGTTGCACGTCGACGATCCCGAGGGGTATCTGCGTGCCGTGCGGGGGTTTCTAGAGGGTGCCGCCTTCGGTGGCGGGTTTGAGCTTGGGGGCGCCGGGGCCGTGTGAGGCCTGCTCGTCGTCGATGTTCTGCAGCGAGCAGCTGCGCAGTGACAGGCAGCCGCAGCCGATGCAGCCGGTGAGCCTGTCGCGCAGCCGGAACAGGGCGTCGATGCGCGCGTCCAGCTCCGCCTTCCACGAGCGGGAGAGGCGTTCCCAGTCGGATTTCGTGGGTGTGCGGTTGTCCGGGAGCTGGGCCAGGGCGTCGCGGACGTCCTCCAGGGTGAGGCCCACGCGTTGCGCGGTGCGGATGAAGGCCAGCCGGCGCAGCACCGAGCGCTGGTAGCGCCGCTGGTTGCCCGCTGTGCGGACGGAGCCGATCAGGCCCCTGTCCTCGTAGAAGCGCAGCGCGGTGTGGGGGACGCCGCTGCGTTCGGCGACCTGGCCGATGGTCAGCATTTCCGGCAGCTTGCTCACCCGATCATGGTAACCGCTTGACCTCCAGCATGGTCGAGGTTGAACAGTTGGTGCCATGCAACGGATACCAGCGCTCTTCGCGAGGATGGCAGGGGACGAGAAGCACGAGTGGGCGGCGGCTTCCACGATCGACGTGCTCTGGGTCCTGTACGACCGCGTCCTCGACGTCACGCCCGCCACCGTCGACGATCCGGACCGCGACCGGTTCCTGCTGTCCAAGGGGCACGGGCCGATGGCGTACTACGCGGTGCTGGCGGAGAAGGGGTTCATCGACGAGTCCACTTTGGACGACTGGACGTCGTGGGACAGCCCGCTCGGCCAGCATCCCGACCGGGTGCTCGTCAGGGGCGCGGAGATCAGCAGCGGCTCCCTCGGCCACGGGCTGCCGATCGCGGTGGGGACGGCCATCGGGCAGCGGATCGGCAAGAGCAGAGGTCGTACGTTCGTGCTGGTCGGCGATGGTGAGCTCGACGAGGGCAGCAACCACGAGGCGATCGCGGTGGCGGCACGTCTCAACGTCGCCAACCTCACCGCGATCGTGATCGACAACCGGTCAGCCATGCACGGCTGGCCCGGCGGCATCGCCCGGCGGTTCGCCGTCGAGGGGTGGCAGACCGCCGAGGTCGACGGCCGTGACCACGAGGCCATTTTCACCGCATTGACCGCGCCGCACGACCGCCCGTACGCGGTCGTCGCCATGATCGAGAAGGACTGATGATGACCACGATGCGCCAGGCGTTCGTCCGGACGGTCAACGAGGAGATCGGGCACGACCCGCGGATCGCCGTGGTCACCGCGGTGATCTCCAGCAACGAGTTCCCGCAGGAGAACGAACGCGTCGTCGACGTCGGGATCCGCGAGCAGACCATGGTGGGCGTCGCGAGCGGTCTGGCGTTGACGGGGCTGCGGCCGGTCGTGCACAGCTACGCGCCGTTCCTCGTCGAGCGGCCGTACGAGCAGATCAAGCTGGACATCGGGCACCAGGACGTCGGTGCGGTGTTCGTGAGCATCGGCGCGTCCTATGACGACCCGGTGTGGGGGCGCACGCACCAGTCGCCGGGAGACGTCGCGTTGATCGACACGCTGCCCGGCTGGACGGTGCACGTGCCGGGGCATGCGGACGAGGTCACGCCGTTGTTGCGGCAGGCGTTGAAGGACGACAACCGGGTCTACGTCAGGCTTTCGCTGCACGAGAACACGCAGGCGCATCCGGTGGGTGATGGGTTCACCGCGCTGCGTCACGGAAAGCGCGGCGTGGTGGTCGCCGTCGGGCCGATGCTCGACCGCGTGCTCAAGGCCGTCGACGCGGAGAACGCCGACGTCACGGTTCTGTACGCGGCCACGGTTCGGCCGTTCGACTCGGACGGACTTCGCAAGGCGGTGCGGGAAACGGACCACGCCGACGTCATGGTGGTGGAGCCGTACCTCGAGGGAACTTCATCCCATCTGGTGTCCCAAACACTGCAACAAATCCCGCACCGCGTTCGTTCTATAGGCGTCAAACGACACGCAGAGCTCCGCAACTACGGCACGGCTGAGGACCACGACGCCGCGCACGACCTGGACGTGGTCGGGTTGGGGAGTGCTGTGCGGAGTTTCTTCAGGGGGTGAAGAAACATGTTCGCAGTCATGGGGGATGACTGGACCGGCGCTCCGTCTCGCGCCGTTTAGTGGTGGTGTGAATGCACGATCAGGCAAGATGCCTGATCGTGCACACCCCGCGTGTGGTCATCTGGACCACATCAGACCTGGCGTCGACACGGACGGCGCTGGCCAAGGCCGGTGCCCGTCCCCGGCTGCTGGTGCCAGTGCCGCACGGCACGTTCGTGCTCGGCCCGAACCCGTGCACGTCCGAGTCGCTGATTGACACCCTGCACGTCGTGAAGGGCATGCGGGTGGGTCTGATGTGGACGGAGACGACCGCGTGGCTCGTCTGCCTCGGCGGCGGGGTCCGCGGCTGGCGGTTCGGACCGGACGACTCCTTCGAACTCCAGCCGCCCAAGCGGTTGCCGGACGGGCTGGGCTGGCTCGCCGACGCGGTCGAGGCAGTGCGGTCGCACGGCGTGATCGACGGGCTCGGCGCGTTGCGCGTCGCATTGGAGTCCGCTGGATTTCCTCTCGACTTCGCCGCGTTGGTCAGGATCGACGCCGGTGAGGTCGACGACGCCGTGCCGCACCACCGGAAGAGGTGGTGGGAGAGGGTGGTCGGCGAGCGCAGCGGGCTGGCGCACGCGGGACCGGTCAGCCCCGCGCTCATGGTGCCCGGCCTGCTGATCACGGCTCTCGCGATCGGGTTCTTCCTGTTCTGGCAAGGGATTCCGGATGCGACCCTGATACCGCTGATCGTCCTGCCGGCGGTGTGCGTGGTGGTGGGGACGCCGCAATACTCCGTGCTGTGGAGTCGCGGGAACCGAGCCGACCCGTTTCCGGAACGCGACGTCCTTGGCATGTCGGAATGGGCACGCGCGGCCGACGAGGAATGATGTTGAACGTGAGAATGCTGATCTGGACCCCGCTGAACGCCGCCGAGCTGCAGAAGGCCATGCACAGCGGCAACGTGGGCCCCGCGGCGCTCGTCCCGGTGCAGTCCGGCACGGTGCTGCTGCCTCCTCCGGCCACCAAGCTCAGCGAGGCCGGGTACATGGCGAACGGGGTGCGCAAGATCGGGGGCGGTGCCGCACTGGCCGTGTGGACGGACGACGCCGCCCTGCTCTACCTCTTCACCACGGCACTCGGCCGCGCCTCGATGTGGGGATCGCGCGAGGCGGTCCTGCGCCTGTCCGCGGAGGCGAAGCAGTCGGGCCTGGCGGGCAAGACGTTCGACCGCTCGACCGCGAGCCTGCTCAACCTGCGCGAGAAGGAGAAGTGGCAGCTCGACGCCATCGACAGGCTCACCGCGCTGCACCCACCGGCCAGCCGCAAGGGTGCGCTCGACCGGATTCGCGACTTCCACAACGCGGACGGGGCGATCCCCGGCTTCTTCCGCGCGGCGGGGTTGCCGGAGGTCGCGCAGGTCGCCGAGCTCACCGAGGAGGGCCGCGCCGACTTCATGCTGCAGACCCTCGAGGCGCCGCACGCGCAGAAGTGGCCGATCGCGCTGGTCTTCCCGTTGATCGTGGTGATCGCGCTGGTGACCGTGCTGCTCAACGTCTCGATGGTCGTGTACTACGTCACAGCCGGTGTGCTGCTGGTGCTGGCGGCCGGGCTGATGGTCTCGCTGCGGCGTCAGCTCGTGCGCAAGAAACCGATCAACGCCGTGTTGCCGGTCATCCCCGTGACGCAGGGTGCGGTCCCGACGGACTAAACTCGTGGTCGTGGCACGTGTCGTCGTACTTGACTATGGATCCGGCAACCTGCGCTCCGCCGAGCGCGCGCTCCAGCGGGTCGGCGCCCATGTCGAGGTGACCGCGGACCCCAG
>JASLAV010000522.1 GCA_030146905.1 Lentzea sp.
TTCCTGGCCGGGGTGTTCCTCGACCCGTCCCTGGCAGGCTCGGCCCGGGCCTTCCGCCTGATCTGGCGGTGCTTCCTCAGCGGCGGCGGCGCGGTGCCGAACGCCGGCATGCAAGAGCTCCCCCGCCAACTGGCCCGCTCCCTGCCGAGTCGATCGATCCGCACCGGGTGCGAGGCCGAACAGGTGCGCAAGACCTCCGTCCACCTCGCCGACGGCACCGTGATCCGAGCGCGGGCGGTCGTGGTCGCCACCGACGGTGCGACCGCGCACCAGCTCCTCCCGGACGTCCCGGAACCCGCCTGGCACGGCGTCACCACGTGGTACTTCGCCGCGCCGGCCTCGACCGACGACCAGCGCGCACTGGTGCTCGACGGCGACTCGGCCCTGCTGATCAACACAGCGGTGATCAGCGCCGTGGCCGAGGGCTACGCACCCGCGGGCACGGCGTTGATCACCGCGTCGATCCCCGATCGGGTGATAGGCGAGGACGCCGGCCGGGACGTCGAGTCCCAGGTCCGCGCACGGCTGGGCGCGCTGTACGGCCGTGACGCGGGCAGCTGGGACCTCGTGGCCCGGTACGCGATCCCGCACGCGTTGCCGGTGACGCCACCAGGCCGGTCGATGCGGCAGCCGGTTCGGTTCGGCGAAGGCCGGTACGCGTGCGGCGACCACCGGGACACAGCCTCCATCCAGGGCGCGCTGGTATCCGGTCGCCGTACCGCCGACGCCGTCCTGCGAGACCTGTCCGACGGTGTCCGATGACCGGCGAGCCACGGATGCGGCGTCCGACCGAGGGCGTGGATCGGTGGTCGACTCACCCTGCGACCCACTCGCGGCGGGACAACAGATCCGCGCGGGCACCCCGTATCCGCACCACCGACGCACACCGCCCGCGCCCAGCATGACACCTCCAGGCGACGGCTCCTGCGCGCGCGGGCCGCGAGCATGTTGGTCTGCGACTTCTTCCATGGCGACTGCGCCGTCGCCCTCGAGCGCGTCCACGTCTTCTTCGTGATGGAGGTCGCCACGCGCTACGTGCACGTCCTCGGCACCACCGCGAACCCGGACGGCCCTCGGACAAGGCGACAAGCCCGCGACCGACTACCACCGGAGTCCAGCCACACCTCACCGCGGCACACGACCTCGGACACCCGCAGTGTGCTCCGCACCCGCATCCTGAGCAGCCTGACAAAAAGTACCGACACCTCAGCCCGAGGCTCGCGCTAGCAGTCGATCAGCGACCGTGCGACTTCATTGCCTGCTTCTGTGTTCGCGATCCAGGCGCGACTGCCCAGCCTGGGTTCCCAGGAAAGGCGCTCAAGATCATCGAGCACCAACCGGGCGACTTCACCAGCCGCACCCCTCCACGGCGAAAATCCCTCTGCGGCAAGTTCGCCGATCTCGATCAGGCCACTTTCAAGCAGGAAGTGCAGCAGCTCAGCGAAGAATTCCTTCCACGGACGTCCCTCAACCCCCTCCCGCGCCGCCCAGACAAGCTGATCGATCGGAACCCAATCTTCCAACCCTTCGATCAGTACGTCAGCGAAAACACTCTCATCAATCATGGAAAGTAAACCTTCAATGAGTTTCCGCCACTACCAGGACGAATATCTACCGTTGCCCCACCAAGAGCAGACGCCGTTCTCCACTGGATCACGGTGACGCCTTCGAGTCGACACCTCGGGGATCTTTGGACCCCGCGCCGGGAGTTGCCCAGTGCCGACAGTCCAGTGCTCGTTCCACACGCGGCAGAATTCGTTGCCGTTGCGAACGAGGACCGACGTCTGCCCCGCCGACACACACTACGCCTGGACCTCGGGCACGACCACGAATCGTGCCAGGAAACGGCGCAGTAGCCGACGGGGAACCGCTGAGCCGACCGAGCACCCTGACAACTATCCTCCATAGGACATCTGTGTATCGTGGAGCCGTGCTCCACCGCTTCCGCACCCAGGCCCCGCAATGGGCTCTGGTGTGGGCTGTCGCGTTCGCCGTGGTCGGCATGCACCACCTCGGCACGCAGGAGCCCGCCGTCCACACGACGACCGCTTCGGCAGCCGCGACGGTGGCCGACTGCTGCGACCACGCGTCCGAAGAGCACACTCCGGCACCGACCGGACAGCACGACATGCTGCACTTGTGCCTGGCGGTCCTGTGCGCCGCACTGGGCTTGACGCTCGCCATGGCCGCCCTCCGGGGCCGAACCGTCACAGAGGGCCTCAGTTCGCTGTCGATGCGAGCGGCACGGCCGCGATCCCCTCCCCCGAGACCGGGCGGCGCACCCGCGCGGCTAGCCGAACTCTGCGTCCTACGACTGTGACAGGCGGCGCGTGACGTCCTCCGAGGACGTTGACGCGACGCCGCACATCCGACTGGACTTCACCACCGCAGAGGACATCATGACCAGGAAGAACCTGGCCGGGACGGCGCTTGCCGTCCTGACCGCCGGACTCGTGCTCGCCGGGTGCGGCGGCAACTCCGGCTCCGGCTCCGACGGCCACGACATGGGCGGCACGACCGGAACCACCGGTTCCACGAGCACCACCAGTGCTGCCGCCGCACCGTCGGGTGAGCACAACGACGCCGACATCACGTTCGCGCAGGGCATGATCCCCCATCACCAGGGTGCGGTCGAGATGGCGAAGCTCGTCCAGGGCCAGACCTCCAACGCCGAGGTGCTCGACCTCGCGTCACGCATCGAGAAGGCCCAGGGTCCCGAGATCAAGACCATGACCGAGTGGCTGAACAGCTGGGGCGCCGAGGCGCACACCACGGGCATGCCGGGCATGGGCCACGGCTCGGACATGGCCGGCATGAGCGACGCAGAGGTGGACATGCTGAAGCGGGCCAAGGACTCCGACTTCGACAGGACGTTCCTGGACATGATGATCAAGCACCACCAGGGCGCGATCGACATGGCGAAGACGGAACTCCAGCAAGGCGAGAACACCGATGCCAAGAAGCTCGCGCAGCAGATCATCGACTCGCAGCAGACCGAGATCACCGAGATGCAGGGACTGCTCGCGGCCGGCTGACCGTCGGCGGGCCCCAGGTGCCCCGCATCACGCTTGCTGCGCTCCACAGGAGGCGTGATGCGGGAACTCGGCGAACGGGAAGTCCCGACCTACGTCAGGATGGCGGTCGCAGACCTGCGATCGTGACGGTGACGAGCCTGCGGACGGCGGCCTCGGATCGCAGGCTCGCGGCTGCCGAAAGGGCGTGCACGCAGAAGCCGGCGAGTTCGTCGGGCGCGACGTCGTCCCGGAGGTCACCGCTCGCCGCGACTTCGGTCAGCAGATCCTTGATCAGGCCTTGGACCTGCTGCTGCGCTTGGGCGAGTTGTGGGCCCTGGTGCAGGGTCGCGGCGAGTCGGTGACCGGGACGGTCGTGGGACGAGCGTTCCTGCGAGATGCGCGCGTAGGCGTGCAGAACGGCATCGAGCCGCTCGCCGGGGTCGGTGACCCGATCCCGGATGTCGGCGAGCTGTCGGAGGTGGGCCTCCACCTGCCGTTGGTGCCAGGCGTGCAGGATCGCTTCGACGTCGGGGAAGTACTTGTAGAGGGTCGCCCTCCCGATACCGGTGGTCTCGGCGATCTTCGACATGGTCACCGACAGCAGACCGTGCACGCGAACCAGTTCTGCGGTGGCATCGAGGATCGCCTCGTGCACCGCTTGGCGATGCGCGTCGATCGTCTCGTTCCACAACCGGGGCACAGCCGAAGTATACGAGGCGGCAATGTCGAGACACGGTGGTTAGACATCGACACAGTGTCTCGATAAACTCACCGGACCGACGAGGAGGTCCACCGTGAGCGCACCGCCCGATCCCTCCGGAAACGACACCGGCCCGACGTCCGACCGGGAACCGAACCCGGACACACCGCCCAGGGCACCGCGCTGGGTGAAGGTGCTCGCGGTCATCGTCGGCTGCCTGGCCCTGCTGGCCTTGATCCTGGTGTGGACCGGTCTCGGGGGCGAGCACGGCCCCGGTCGCCACACAGGCACCGGCGTCCCCCCGGCGGTCGGCGTCACGGCCGAGGAGATCGCGCCCGGTGGTGAGCTGTGAGATTCGCACCGGGGACGCGCAGGTTCGTGCTGCTCACCCACATCACGACCTCGGTGGGGTGGTTGGGCGCGGTCCTCGCCTACCTCGCGCTGGACATCACCGCCACCACCGGCCGGGACGTGGAGACGGTCCGCGCCGCATACGTCGCGATGGCGATCATGGCCTCCTACGTCATCGTTCCCCTCGCGCTGGCATCAGCGATCATCGGCATCGTCAATGCGCTGGGCACCCCGTGGGGCCTGCTCCGGCACTACTGGATCCTGGTGAAGCTGCTGCTCACGGTCTTCGCCGCAACCGTGCTCGTGATCGAGACTTCGACGGTGCACCACCTGGCCGACGCGGCGACCTCGGGCATCGACCCCCGCGAGCTGCCCGGCACGCTGCCGCACTCGGTCGGCGGCTCGGTGGTGTTGCTGCTCGTTCTGGCGCTGTCGGTGTACAAGCCACGCGGCGTGACGCGGTACGGGTGGCGCAGGCAGCAGGAGCAGCGACGCCGGCCGGGTGAGCAGCAGCCGACGCCGGCGCGATGACCAGCCTCTCCAGGCTCGACTCGTAGCGCCGTCGTCCGCCGGACGGTCAAGCAGGTAACAGGAATCCGATCAGCAGCACTGCCGCGGCGACACCTGCACCGCACGTCCGAGAACTTCGACGCCCGCGCCGGTCGCCACGGCGGCGACCACCGAGCCGACGATGAGGGTGGTCCAGCCGATGGCGAATACCGGCGGGCACCCCGGGGTCGGAGAGCCTGCCGCCGAGCAGCAGCAGTCCGCGATCGAGGTGTCCATGATTACCGTGAACTGCGCTGCCGCGAGCACGACAAGTGCCCACCAGCGCGGGGATCGGGATTCGCGACGAGCCCTTCCAGTCTTCCTGCACATACCCCTGTGGGTACATTGTGGAGCGACCGAAAGGCACCCCAGGGGACAACCTGTTGTCAAGCCGCAGTTCGAACCCGGGACGGATGGCGGACGACGTCGACCCGACTCCTACTATATCTCCTAGTAGAAGCCGTGACTTCCAGGGCTCTCGTAGACCACGTAACATGTCGTGGTCGGAGGGGGCGGGATGCACGGGCTCGGCGAGTTGGAAGCAGCGGTGATGGACGTGCTGTGGCGTGCGCCGGAGCCGATGAAGGTGCGCGATGTTCTCGACCGGCTCGACACGGGCAAGCAGCTCGCGTACACCACGGTCCTGACCGTGCTGGACAACCTCCACCGCAAGGGTTGGGTCCAGCGCGAACTGGTGGGCAAGGCCTACCACTACGAAGCGACGACGAGCCGCGCGGAAGCCGCGGCGAAGGCGGTGCGCGAGCTGGTGAACGCCTCCGGCGACCCGGACGGCGTGCTCCTGCACTTCGCGCGCTCCGCATCGGAGCACGAGACAGAACTGTTGCGCAAAGCGCTGCCGAAGAGATCGCGCAAGACATGACCGTGGCCGCCGCACTGCT
>JASLAV010000528.1 GCA_030146905.1 Lentzea sp.
GGCGATCGCGTCGTCCAGCAACGCCAGCAGCTCGGGCGCCTTGCCCTTGTTGACCGGGAAGTTCATCGTCGCGTGCGCGAGGTGCAGCGCACAGCCGGAGCGGGTCGAGACGTCCACCATCTCGGCGTACGCCTCCAGCGCGCCCGCGCCGTAGCTGCGGTGGTGCGGGCTGTAGAAGCCGCCGTGCTGCCCCACGACCTCGCACAGCTGGACGAGCTCGGACGTGTCCGCGTACATGCCGGGGGTGTAGGTCAGCCCGGAGGACATGCCCATCGCGCCCTCCGCAAGCGATTGCGCGAGAACGGACCTCATCCTGTCCATTTCGGACTCCGTCGGCGGCCGGTCGTCCCAGCCGACGACGAGCATCCGCAGCGTTCCCTGCGGCACCAGGTACGCGGCGTTGACCGCGATGCCCTGGTCGAGCCGGTCGAGGTACTCGCCGACCGAGCGCCAGTTCCAGTCGAAGCCGGGCGGGTCGTCGTTCCACCCGGCGAGCTGGCCGCGCAACGTCGCGAGCACCTCGTCGTCCACCGGCGCGTACGACAGCCCGTCCTGGCCGAGCACCTCGGTCGTGACGCCCTGCGAGACCTTCGCGAGGTGGTCGGGCTCGGCGAGGACCCGCAGGTCCGAGTGCGAGTGCATGTCGATGAACCCCGGCGCGAGCACCAGCCCGTCCGCGTCGATCGATCGCGTGGCCGAGATGCTGTGGCCATCGTCTTGGCGACTGATCGACGAGATGACGCCGTCCTTGATCCCCACGTCCGCCCGGTAGGCGGGCGCGCCCGTGCCGTCGGCGACCAGCGGTCCGCGCAGAACGACGTCGTCCATCCCGGCTCTCCTCAGAAGTAGGTGCGGATCAGGTCGACCACGGTCGTGCCCTGCACGACCGGGATGAGCTGCCACTTGTCGAACACCGTGCAGGGGTGTGAGAGACCGAGCCCGATCCAGTCGCCGACGCGGACCGCGGACTCGGGCCCCAGTGACAGGAACGCGTGCTGGTCGTTCAGCGCGGTGACGCGGGCCTGGGCCAGCGGGGCGATCGCGCCGTCACCGCGGCGCACCAGCTGGGGTTCCGGCAGGCCCTCGTCGAACGACGCGTCGCGCTTGCCGATCGTCAGCAACGCCAGGTCGCGCTGCGGCCGTGACGTCACCTGGGCCCACGCCCGCAACGCCGAGCGGAACGGCTCGACGCCCTCGATGCGCGAGAACGGCGAGATCCCGCGGTAGAAGCCGTCGTCGTGCGTGATGTACGCGCCGCTGCGCAGGACGGGCGTCACCGGCACCGGCCACGGCTTGGCCAGCGTCGCCGCCACCTGGTCGAAGTAGGCGCTGCCGCCCGCGGTGACGATGACAGAGTCCAGCTCGTCGAGCAGTCCGGCGTCGGCCAGCCGCAGCACGAGCGTGCGCAGGTCGTCGAGGTAGGCGTCCACAACGGACTGGGACGACTCGGAGGCGTCGTGCGCCAGTGCGCCTTCGTAGCCGCCGGCGCCGACCAGCCGCAGCACCGGGCTCTGGTCCACCGCCCGCGCGACGGCCAGCGCCGTCTCCAGGTCGCGCGCGCCCGTTCGTCCGCCGGGGGCACCGAGCTCGACGATCACGTCGACCGGCCGTGACGGCCGGAGCTCCTGCAGCGTCTCGCTCATCAGCGCGACGCCCGCCTCGGAGTCGGCCCAGCAGCTGAACTCGAAGCCGGGGTCGGAGTCCAGCTCGCCGACCAGCCAGCGCAGCGCCGCCGGGTCGAGCAGCTGGTTCGCCAGCAGGATCCTGCTCACCCCGAACGCCCGGTAGACGCGCAGCTGCGACGCGTTGGCCGCCGTGATGCCCCAGACGCCGTGCTCGACCTGCCGCTGGAAGAGCTGCGGCGCCATCGTCGTCTTGCCGTGCGGCGCCAGCTTGACGCCGTGGTTGTCACACCACTGGGCCATCGTCGTCAGGTTGTGCGTCAGCGCGTCCGCGTCCAGCACGACGAGCGGCCCGACGAACTCGTCGGTGAAGAGGTCGAGCCGGCTTTCGGCCACCTCGCCGATGGTCGAGCCGAACGTGCTCGACGGCAGGCCCTTGAACCGCCAGCTGACCCGTTCGGAACGGATGTCGGCGACGGCGGACAGGTCCATCTCCATCAGTTGTTGCATATTTTGCAACTCCCATTGCGCGATGTGATGCTGGAGTGTGTAGCATTCGGGTGCGCCGCCGTCAACGAACACCTCTGGAGCACGCATGCGGTTCGAACACGTCGGCGGTGTGGTGTGTCTCGGCGAGACCATGGTGATGATGGTTCCGGCTGACCCCGGTCCCGTGCACCTGGTGCGCACGTGGCACCGCGCCGTCGGTGGCGCCGAGTCCAACGTCGCCTGCCACCTCACGCGCCTCGGGGTGCGGTCGTCGTGGGTCAGCGCGGTCGGCGACGACTCGTTCGGCCTGGCGGTGCTCGACGCGGTGAGCGGCTTCGGCGTGGACGTGTCGGGCGTGCGGGTCGACCCGGACCGTCCGACCGGCCTCTACGTCAAGGAGGCCTCGCCGCACGGGAGCCCGGTGCGGTACTACCGGCGCGGGTCGGCGGCGTCGGGCATGGGGATGGAGATGATCGACCGGCTCGGCCTCGGCGAGGTGGAGCTGGTGCACGTCAGCGGGATCACGCCCGCCCTGTCCGACTCGTGCCTCGCGATGATGCGCGAGCTGCTGCGCCGCCCGCGGCACGGCTTCCAGATCTCGTTCGACCTGAACTGGCGCCCCGCGCTGTGGGTGGACCGCGACCCGCGCGTGCTGCGGGAGCTCGCCGACATGGCCGACATCGTGCTGGCCGGCGCTGACGAGGCCGAGCTGGTGTGGGGGACGGGTGACCCGCAGCGCCTGCGGACGCTGCTGCCCGGCCCCGCGTCGCTGGTGGTGAAGCAGGGCGCGGACGGCGCGACGCTGCTGGAAGGCGGCTCGTCGTACTTCGAGCCCGCGCTGGACGTCGAGGTCGTGGAACCGGTCGGCGCCGGTGACGCGTTCGCGGCGGGGTTCCTCGCTGCCACCCTCGCGGGGCACGCGCCGTCGGTGCGGCTGCGCGCGGGACACCTGCAGGCGGCCTCCGCGTTGCTCACCGCCGAGGACGTCGGAGATCCTTTGCCCGACGACGTGTCGGAGCCGCTGCTGCACGCCGACCCGCGGACCTGGGCGTCCGCCCGCCTGGAGGTGTAGATGAGCCAGAGCCTCGACCGCGCGCTCACGCTGGTGAGCCAGCTCGCGACGGGACCCAAGACGCTGGACGAGCTGTCCGGCGTGATCAGCGTGCACAAGTCGACGACGCTCCGCCTGCTGCGGACGCTCGAGTCGCACCGCTTCGTGCAGCGCGACGGCGTGCACCACTACCGCCTCGGCACCGCCCTGTTCGACCTCGCCAACCTCGCCCTGGAGGAACGGGACGTCCGCCGCGCGGCCGAACCGGCGTTGCGCGACCTCAACTCCCGCCTGGGCCACACCGTCCACCTCGCGTCCTACGAGGACGGTGAGGTGATCTACATCGACAAGTACGAGTCGCGCCACCAGATGCGCATGTACTCGCGCGTCGGCCGCCGCGCGCCGCTGCACTGCACGGCCGTGGCGAAGATCCTGCTGGCCGACCTGCCCGCCGCCACGTTGCAGAAGGTGCTGGCGGGCATGGAGTTCCCGCGCCTGACGGAGAACACCATCCTCAGCCCCGCCGCGTACATGGCCGAGCTGGAACGTGTGCGCGCCAACGGGTACGCCGTCGACAACTCCGAGCACGAGGACTTCATCCACTGCATCGGCGCCCCGATCAGGGGCGCGCGCGGCGAGGTGCTCGCGGCCGTGTCGATGTCCGTGCCGAAGGTGCTGCTCGACTTCGACGGCCTGCTGTCCCACCTGCCAGACCTGCTCGCCACCGCCGAAGCTGCATCAGTCGAATGCGGTTATGTTCCAAGATGAGGGAGTTTCCGTTGTCCAAGGTTGAGATCAAGACCGCCGACGCGCCGCAGCCGGTGGCCCGCTTCTCGCAGGGTGTGCGCAAGGGCAACATCCTGCAGGTGGCAGGTCAGGTCGCGTTCGACCCGAAGTCGGGCGAGATCGTCGGCACCACCGTCGCCGAGCAGACGCGCCAGACCTTCGCGAACCTGCACGCCGTCCTCGCCGCCGGTGGCGCGTCGATCGACGACGTCGTGATGATCCGCGTCTACCTCACCGACACCGCGCACTTCGCGGAGCTGAACGAGGTCTACGGCGAGTTCGTGACGGACCCCGCGCCCGCGCGCACGACCGTCTACGTCGGGCTGCCGGCCGGTCTGCTGGTGGAGATCGACGCGCTGGCCGTCGTCGACTGACCCGTGTGACCGCACGAAGAAGGGGGCTCTCCACCGGAGAGCCCCCTTTCGCGTTCACGAGGTCTTGCGGCCCTCGCTCCACGACCGGGCACCCGCTCACTCGGTCGTGTCCACCGCCCATGGCACGATCCGCACCATGAAGTGGTACGCGGACAGACCGGTCAGGCTCACGCGTCAGCTGATCGCCGACCTCCTAGCCGTGGCATGGGTGGCCCTCTGGATCTGGGTGGCGACCACCGCCCACGACTGGGTCCTCGAGCTCAGGGCCCCGGGAGACGGCCTGGTCAACGCGGGCGGCAACATCCGCGACGTCTTCACCAACGCCGCCGACAAGGCAAGGGACCTCCCACTGGTGGGCGACGACCTGGCGGGGGCGCTGGGCAACGGCACCAAGGCCGGCGAGACCCTCACCAGCGCCGGTAACGCGCAGATCAGCGTCGTGCAGGACTCCGCGTTCTGGCTCGCGGCCGCGCTGGTCGTCATCCCGGTCCTGTTCCTGCTCGTCACCTGGCTGCCGGTCCGGCTCAGGTACGCGCGCAAGGCCGGGAACACCGCGAAGCTCAGGAACAAGCCCGACCTGCTCGCGCTGCGGGCGCTCACGAGCCTCAGCCCGAAGCAGCTGGCCGAGTTCGACGGCGACCCCGCCGTGGCGTGGCGCACCGGCGACACCGACGTCATCGACGAACTGGCGCGCAGGCAGCTCGCGGCGCTGGGGGTGCGGGCATGAACGCCGTCGCCGTGATCGCGGCCGTGGTGGCCGTGTGCGCCACGGCCATCGCCCTGTGGCAGGCGCGGGAGGCCAAGAACGCCCAGCAGGCTGCCGACAAGGCGCAGGACGCCGCCGAGAAGGCGATGGACGAGGCGCGGGCCGCGCGCAAGGCCGTGGAGCAGGCCACGTCCAGCGCTCTTCAGGCCAAGTCGGCCGCGGAAGAGGCCAGGAGGACGACGGCGAAGTCCGAGGAGGCGGCCCAGGCGGCGCGGGCGCTGGCCGACGAGGCCCAGTTCTCCGCCCAGCAGGCGACGGTGCAGATCAACGAGATGGCGGAGCTCCTCGCGGCCGAGCGGCAGCGGCGCGGCATGCCCACGTTCGCGATCACGCCGGGGGCGCAGGACGAGTTCCGGCTCAGCTACTTCGGCGGGCCCGCCGTCATCGAGCAGCTCACCGTGTCGGTGGTGCCGGGGTCTCGCGTCCTCGGGCTGTCCCAGTACGACGAGCCCCCGAAGGAGCACCTCGACGTCGGGCCGCTCCACAACGGCTCCGCCATCACCTTCAGGGCCGCCACCGG
>JASLAV010000559.1 GCA_030146905.1 Lentzea sp.
CATGGGCATGCGCAAGGCCGGTGGCGGCACGATCACGTTGCAGGACAAGGACCTCACGAAGCTGGGCACGCTCGCCCGGCGGGAGGCGGGCATCGGCTACGTGCCGGAGGACCGCCACCGCCACGGCCTGCTGCTCACGCAGCCCCTCTGGTACAACCGGATCCTCGGCTACCAGACCCGCAGGCCGACGGCCAAGGGCGTCTGGCTCGACACCGACGGCGCCAAGCAGGACACCGAGCGGATCGTCGCGGACTTCGACGTCCGCACGCCCGGCATCGACGTGCCGGCGGCCGCGCTGTCCGGCGGCAACCAGCAGAAGCTCGTCGTCGGCCGCGAACTGTCCGGCGACCCCGTCCTGCTGATCGCGTCGCACCCCACCCGCGGTGTCGACGTCGGCGCGCAGGCGTTGATCTGGGACGAGATCAAGCGCGCCCGCGCCTCCGGTCTCGCCGTCCTGCTGATCTCCGCCGACCTGGACGAGCTGATCGGCCTCTCGGACACGATCAAGGTCATGCTGCGCGGCCGCCTGGTGGCCGACGCCGACCCGAACACCGTCACGCCGGAGGACCTCGGCAGTGCGATGACGGGCGCGGGCAGCACCAGTGCTTCCGTGCAGGAAACCGGCACTGCGCACGAGACCGCCGCGGTCGAGGAAGGCGAGAACTGATGGGACACCTGCGCGGCAAACTCCTGCCGCCCGCGTTGGCGATCGTCTTCTCGGTGCTGCTGTGCGGCATCGCACTCGTCATCTCCGGCGCGAACCCGCTCAGCGCGTTCGGCGCGATGGTGACGCAGATCGGCAAGGGCACGACGCTCGTCGACATCGTCAACTCGACGGGCATCTACTACATCGCGGCGCTCGCGGTGGCGATCGGGTTCCAGATGAACCTGTTCAACATCGGTGTCGAGGGCCAGTACCGCGTCGCGGCCGTGGTCGCGGCGGTCGTCGGCGGCTCGATCGTGCTGCCCACCGGCATCCACACGCTGGTGATCATCATCGTGGCCGCCCTCGCCGGTGCCGCCTGGGCCGCGATCCCCGCGATCCTCAAGGTGACCCGCGGCGTCAACGAGGTCATCTCGACGATCATGATGAACGGCCTGGCGATCGGCCTGTCCGCCTACCTGATCCGCCGCGACGTCTTCGGTGAGCTGCGGGGCAACAACATCCGCACCGCCGAGATCCCGGAGAGCGGCTGGATGCCCGGCATCTCGTTCGGTGGCAGCGGCACGATGTTCGGCTTCCTCTTCGTGGCCATCGCGCTCGGCGTCGGTTACTGGGTCATGATGAACAAGACCCGGTTCGGCTTCGAGCTGCGCGCGTCGGGCGAGTCGTCCACCGCGGCGTCCGCCGGTGGTGTCAACGCCAAGAAGATGATCCTGGTCTCGATGCTGCTCTCGGGCGCCATCGCGGGCTTGATCTCGCTGCCGGAGCTGCTCGGCCGCGACCACACGTTCAGCCTCAACTTCACCGCGGGCATCGGGTTCTCGGGCATCGCGATCGCGCTGCTCGGCCGCAACCACCCCGGCGGCATCGCGTTCGGCGCGCTGCTGTGGGCGTTCCTCGACAAGTCGGGCCTCGCGCTCGACAACGTCGGTGTGCCGAGGGAGATCGTCACCATCATGCAGGGCTCGATCGTCCTGTCGGTCGTCGTCGCCTACGAGGTGGTGCGCCGCGTCGAACTCGCCGCGGAACAGCGCCGCGTCGGCCGTGAGCTCGGAACTGTCGGAGGTGCCGCGTGATCTCGACGTTGGAGGAGAAGCCCCACGTCCCGGCGGCGCCGCGCAAGCGCAGGCTGCCGGGCTGGGCCATCGGCATGATCGGTGTCGCCGGCGCGGTCCTGCTGCTGTCGACGACCTCGTACCTGACCGGGTTCCCGCAGCTCACCTCGTCCGGCACGACGCAGACGGCGGTGCGGCTCGCGCTGCCGATCCTGCTCGCCGGCCTCGGCGGTCTGTGGGCGGAACGCGCGGGCGTGATCAACATCGGCCTCGAAGGCATGATGATCATGGGCACCTGGGGCGCGGCGTGGGCCGGTTACCAGTGGGGCCCGTGGGCGGCGCTCGTCGCGGCCGTCGTGTTCGGTGCGCTGGGCGGTCTGCTGCACGCCATCGCCACGGTCACGTTCGGCGTCAACCACATCGTCTCCGGTGTGGCGATCAACCTGCTCGGCGCCGGTCTGACGAAGTACCTGTCGACGCTGCTGTTCCTGCCGCTGTCGAACAACCCGCGGCAGTCGCCGCCGGTCGCGCCGTTCGACACGTACTCTGCCGCGGGGTTCGCGGACTGGCTCGGTGAGCTGGAGGCGGGGCAGCGCGTCATCATCTCCGACGTCGCCGGCATCCTGCGCGGTCTCGTCACCGGCGTCTCGCCGCTGACGATGCTGACGATCCTGCTCGTGCCGCTGTCGTACTACCTGCTCTGGCGCACCCGCTTCGGCCTGCGCCTGCGCTCGGTCGGCGAGAACCCGCACGCGGCGGACTCGCTGGGCGTCAAGGTGTACTTCCACAAGTACGTCGCCGTGATCGTCTCCGGTGGTCTGGCCGGCCTGGGTGGCGCCGCGCTGGTGCTCAACCCCGGCCAGCTGTCCTACCTGGAGGGTCAGACCGGCGGCCGCGGTTACATCGGCCTCGCGGCGATGATCTTCGGCAACTGGCGGCCGGGTGGTCTGCTCGGTGGCGCCGCGCTGTTCGGCTACGCCGACGGCCTGCAGCTGCGCTCGGGTGGCGAGACGGTGCTGGGCCTGGTCTACGGCGTGGTGATCCTGCTCGGCGTGATCGTGGTGTGGCAGCTGTTCCGCCGGAAGTGGTTCTCCGCCGCGGCGGCGATCGTCGTGGCCGTGCTGATGTACCTGCTGTACATCAGCCTCGACGAGATCCCCGGCGAGTTCGTCTCCTACACCCCGCACATGGTGACGCTGGCAGTGCTGGCCGTGGCGTCGCAACGACTGCGAATGCCCGCCGCCGACGGTCTGGTCTACCGCCGTGGCTGACGTCGACTGGGACCTGCTCAGGGCGCGGGCGGTGGAGGCGGCGTCGTTCGCCCACTGCCCGTACTCGGGGCTGCAGGTCGGATCCGCTGCCCTGTGCGACGACGGCCGCATCGTGACCGGGTGCAACGTCGAGAACGCCTCGTACGGCGTCGGGCTCTGCGCCGAGTGCACGATGGCGGGCCAGCTGCGGCTCACGGGCGGCGGCCGGTTCGTCGCCGTCGCGTGCCGCTCCGGTGCCGGTGAGCTGCTGATGCCGTGCGGCCGGTGCCGCCAGGTCCTGTACGAGCTGGGCGGCCGCGACTGCCTGGTGGACACGCCGTCCGGTGTGCTGCCGATGTCGTCGGTGCTGCCGGACGCGTTCGGACCGGAGGACCTGCCATGACCTTCTCCGCGGTGGACGTCATCCGCGCCAAGCGCGACGGGCTGGCGTTGTCGGACGAGCAGATCGACTGGGTGATCGACGCCTACACGCGCGGTGCGGTCGCGGACGAGCAGATGTCCGCGCTGGCCATGGCGATCTTCTTCAACGGGATGTCGCCGTCGGAGACCGCGCGCTGGACGCAGGCGATGATCTCGTCGGGCGAGCGGCTGTCGTTGCACGTCGACCG
>JASLAV010000677.1 GCA_030146905.1 Lentzea sp.
GCACGGACACGAACGTGCTCGACCAGATCTTCGACGTCCTGGTCCGCGACTTCGCCGGCTACGCGACCGCGTTGCACGGCAAGGCGAGCAGCACCGAGGCCCAGCAGCGGTGGGCCTTGGCGCAGATCCGCAAGCCGCACGCCGACCAGGCGCGCTTCGACGCCGTCTGGCAGCAGGTGGAAGCGCTCTCCGGCCGGTACGAGATGCGCCCCTAGTCCGGGCGGTAGCGCTCCAGAGCCGCGATCATGAGTTCGAGCCCGAACTCGAACTCCTGGTCGTGGTCGTAGGTCCCCAGCTCGTCCATCACCCCGGCGGACAACGGGAACGCCGACGCGTCCACACCGGAGTAGGGCGACAACGCGATCCCGCCGAGCTCCGGTGAGGTCGCGACCTCCCGCATCAGTGTGCCGAGCAGGTACGACACCATCGCCCGCATCATCCCGACGGCGACCTTGCCCCGGAAGCCCGCGCGTTCGAGGTTCGCCAGCGCGGCCTCGATCGTCCTGAACCCGGCATCGCTGCTCAGCCGCCGGGTCGCCAGCATCACGAACGCGCGGGGGTGCTGCCGCGCCAGCTCGCGCACGGCCTTGGCGTGCGCCCGGACGTGGTCGCGCCAGTCATCGCTCTCGACCTGGCGCGGACGGGCCTGGCCCATGATCCGCTCGGCCGCGAGGTCCACCAGCACGGCCTTGTTCGGCACGTGGTTGTACAGCGACATGGTGCCCGCGCCCAGTTCTGCGGCGAGGCGCCTCATCGAGACGGCCTCCACGCCCTCGCACTCGATCAACCGCACCGCCGCGTCCACGATGCGGTCGCGGGTCAGCGGTTCACGACCGGCGGACACTGGCGAAGACCATGTGGCGTGGAGTAGCTTCCCTGCGACGTACGGCGTACGTAGGAGGATCCGTCGGCATGACCGAGTCCAAGGCGCTCAGAGCGCTGCGTGAAGCGATCGTCTTGGAGCACATGGAGTCGCAGAACGACCACGACTTCGACACCTCCCTGAACACGTTCCCCCATCCACGCTACGAGATCATGGCTTCCGGTCAGGTCCTCGACGGTGTGGACGAGGTCCGCGCGTACTGGCAGCGCACCCGCGCGGCGTTCCCCGACCAGCACAACAAGGTCGTCGACGTCCACCACGCCGACGACGCCGTGATCGTCGAGTTCGAGCTCCAGGGCACGCACCTCGGCAGCCTCACCGGCGAGCAGGTGACCGGCCGGACCTTCAAGGTCAGGATGGCCGGTTTCTTCGTGTTCGACAAGGACGTCCTGATCTGCCAACGGATCTACGGCGACACCGCGACCGTGATGGCGCAACTGGGCCTGATGGACGTCCCCCCGGAGTTCTAGAACACCACCCGGACCTCCCCGACGACCTGCCCGCCGCCGAGCACCGGCACGGACAGGTGCTCCTTCGCCGGCGACACGTCGTGGCCCAGCGCCGCCAGCGCCGTGAGCCCGATGGCCGTGGTGGCACGGGGGTTCCCGTCGAGCACCTTCACCGCGACCGCGTGCCCTGCCGCCGTCGCCAGCACGAGCACGCCCTCGGCGCCGCCCTTGGCCACCACGCCCGGCAGCAGCTGCATGACGACGGTGTTCACGTGCCCGGTCCCCCCGACGTACTCGGGGAAGCGGCGCATGGCGTCGGCGACCGGAGTGCGCACCAGTCCCTGCATCGCACGCGCCAAGCCGTGCAACGACAAGCCGTACACCGGCGCACCACACCCGTCGATCGCCGTGTGCGCGATGGTCTCACCGGACAGGTCCCCGACCGTGCGCGACACCAGCTGCTGCAACGGATGCGCGGGCTCCAGGTAGGTCTGCGTCGGCCACCCCGCCGCCACGCACGCCGCCAGCATCGCCGCGTGCTTGCCGGAGCAGTTCATCCGCACCCGCGACGGCTCGGTCAGCCGTTGCCGCGTCTCCTCGTCCTCCGGCCAGGAAGCGGGGCACCGCAGCGACTCCACCGGCAGCCCGCCGAGCAGGCGTGTCACCAGCTCTACGTGCCGGTCCTCCCCCGTGTGCGACCCGGCCGCGATCGCCAGCGCCGGTCCCGCGAGGGACGCACCGGCGGTCAGGCACGCCAGCGCCTGGAACGGTTTCATGCACGACCGCGGCAGCACCGGGTCCTCGACGGCTCCGGCAGAGACGCCGATCTCGCCGGACGGCAGCAGCCCGACGACGCTGCCGTGGTGCAGGCTCTCCACGAAGCCGGACCGGGTGACCTCAGCGAGCAGTGCGGGCACGGGAAGCCTCCAGCCGGTGCGCCAGCCTGGACAGCGCCAGGTTGACCACGAGGTAGACGAACGCGACGACGATGAACGTCTGGATCAGCAGACCGTTGTAGTTCGCGAGCACCCGGCCGTTGAACAACAGCTCCGTGTAGGACACGACATACCCGAGCGAGGTGTCCTTCAGCAGGCTGACGGCCTGGGTGACGAGCAACGGCGTCATGTGCCGCACGGCCTGTGGCAGCACCACGAACCGCGTCACCACCCCGTCCGCCATGCCCAGCGACAGCCCCGCCTCGCGCTGACCGGGATCGACGGACTCCACGCCCGCGCGGAAGATCACCGCGTAGGAAGCCGCGTGCGACAACGCGAGCGGCACCACGAGCTTCCAGAACAAAGGCAGGTTCACGCCGAACGACGGCAGCACGAACAGCATCACGTACACGAGCAGCAGCACCGGCACCGTGCGCATGACCTCGGCGTAGGCGCGCGTGAACCGGTTGGGCCGCAGCGCGAGCAGCAACCCGCCCGCCATCGCCAGCACCCCCGTCGCACACGCCGCCAGCACCGTCGACCACAGGCCGGAGAGGAGGTAGCGCCACACGGGCCAGGTCAGGTAGGGCCGCCACCGGACCGGGTCCAGCTGCCCACCGGCCGCGAACTGCCTCAACCCCAGCGCGACCAGGCCCGCCAGCACGAGGGCGGACACCACCGAGACCCAGAAGACCCTGCGGCGGAAACGGGGACCAGGAGCGTCGAACATCAAGCCAGCCGCCGTTCCAGCACCCGCGCCCCGTACCCGATGCCCGCGGCCATCACCAGGTAGCAGAGCCCCACGCCGGTGAAGACGAGCAACGGCTGGGCGAGCTCCAGGTTGATCCGCTGCGCCGCGCGGGTCATGTCCACGACACCGACCACACCGGCCAGTGCCGTCGCCATCGTCAACGCGATCGCGATGTTCGCCAGCGGCTGCACGACGCGCCTGGCGGCCTGGGGCAGGACCACCTGCCACAACGTCTGCCGGAACGACAGCCCCAGCGCCCGCGCGGCCTCGCCCTGCCCCGACGCGACCGAGTTCACGCCAGACCGCAGCGCCTCCGCCACGAAAGCGGCCTCGTACAGGGCGATCGCGACGCACGCCGTCCAGAACAGCGGCATCGTCACGCCCACCTCCGGCAGCCCGAACACGAACAGCACCAGCCACGCCAGCAGCGGGACGTTCCGCCAGACCTCGACGTAGACCGCGCCCACGCCGCGCAGCAACGGCACGGGCACGATCCTGAGCACCGCGACGAGGAGACCGACGAGCACCGCTCCGGCGAACGACAGCAGGGTCAGGGCGACGGTGTTCAGAAAGCCTTCGAGGACAAGGCTCATGAGGCGATCGCGGGTGGCGCCGGCGCGTCACCGGTGACCACGGTCCCGATCGTCTGCTTCCAGACTTCCTGCCACAAACCGGACTTGCCGATCTCACGCAGCCAGTCGTTGACGAACTTCGTGAACTCCGCGTCGCCGTGCTTGATGCCGATGCCGTACGGGTCCTCGGTGAACGGCTCGCCCACGAGCTGGAGCTCGCCGTCCTTCGACGCGTCGGCCACGAGGATCGCCTGGTCCTGCACGTAGGCGTCGCCGCGGCCCTGCTTCAGCGCGGTCACGCACTCGGGGTCGGAGCCGAACTCGACGATCCGCGCGGTCGGTGCCGCGTCCTTGACCGCCTTCACACCCGGCGTGTTCGCGCCGACGATGACCGTCTTGCCGGCGAGATCGGCGGGCCCGGTGATGCCGGTCGTGCCCTTGCGCACCGCGATGGACTGGCCCGACTGGTAGTACGGCCCCGCGAACGACACGCGCTCCTGACGGGCAGGTGTGATGGTGTAGGTCTGGATGATCACGTCGACCGTGCCGTTGGCCAGCAACGGTTCGCGGGTCTCCGAGGTCGCGCTGAGCAGCTCGGTCTCGTGCTTGCCGAGGATGTGGTGGGCGAGCAGCTTGCCCAGGTAGGCGTCGAAGCCGGTGAGCTCACCGCTGATCGGGTCGAGCTGCGAGAGCAACGGGGCGTCCTGGGAGCCGCCGATGACCAGCCGGCCGCGCTTCCTGATGCGGTCGACGGCCGAACCCGGCGTCACCTGACCGGTGTGGACGGGTGCCTTGGCCAGCAGGGCGTCGAGCTTGCCGCCGCCACCCGGCACGGCGTCGGAACCGCCGGAACACCCGGCCACGAAGAGCAACACCGCTGCTACCAACAGTCTCCCCATGCCGGGGACGCTACTGATCGCGATCGGAGGAGCACAAGATGCGACAAAGCCGCCTGTCCCGTATGGGACAAACGGCTTTGTTCAGATCAGATCAGATGTGCTGACCGGTTCGGACTCAGACGGCGCGGACGCCCTGGGCCTGCGGGCCCTTCTGGCCCTGACCGATCTCGAACTCGACCCGCTGGTTCTCCTCGAGAGCCTTGTAGCCGTTCATCTGGATCTCAGAGTAGTGGACGAACACGTCGGCGCCACCGTTGTCGGGGGAGATGAAGCCGAAGCCCTTCTCCGCGTTGAACCACTTGACGGTGCCCTGTACTGCCATCTTGCTACTTCTCCTCCAACAGGTGCCGGATCGCGCTCGCGACCACCGGGTCAAGTCACCGGCGGCGCCTTCTCCGGAACCTGGAGAAACCACCTTGCCCGCGACCTCGTTCCGCGAGCGGGGTGATCCACGAACACGAAACGTACGACCTCGGACAGTCAACCACGCCTCCCCGCTTCCAGTCGAGCCATCGATTTCGCTGCTATCGTGAGATCCCAAATGATCCCGCGGAGGTGCCCCGTGCCCGAGCAGACGACGTTGTCGATCAAGGCCTCGGTGGCCCCCCGGGCCGTGGGCGGGCTGCACCCGATCGTCCGCGAGCACCTGGAAAGAGGCGCCGCCCGCGGGGCTCCCGCGAGCGGGGACGTGATCACGAACAGCCTCACCGGCACCGTCCACGGCACCGTGTTCCAGATCGGCAGGGTCCACGGGAACGTCACCGACGGGAGGGGCCGGTAACCTGGAGGGTCGTTGACCCAGGGGGCCGTGCTTGACCGGCAGCGAACGACTGCTCTTCTTCTTCATCGGCTTGGTGACCACGTTCGTGTTCATCCGCATCAGCGTGCGCATGATCAGGGCGAAGGTGCGCTGGTGGCCGCGCAACGTGGTGCACGGCGACACGCACGTGCACCACGTTGTGTTCGGCACCGTGCTGCTGCTCCTGTCCAGCGTCACCAGCCTGGTCATCCCGGACAACCTGTACGGCGCCAGGTGCGCGGCCGCGGCGGGGCTCGGGGTGGGCGCGGCGCTGGTGCTGGACGAGTTCGCGCTGATCCTGCACCTGCGGGACGTGTACTGGATGAAGGCGGGCCGGCTCTCGGTCGACGCCGTCTTCCTCGCCGTCGGTCTCACCGGGACGTTCCTGCTCGGCGCGCGGCCGCTCGGCTACGACGAGGTGCTGCAGCTCAACCCGGACACGACGCCGTCGGACACGTTCACGATGAGGGTGATCACCATCGGTGTGAACCTGTGCTTCGCGATCGTGGCGCTGCTCAAGGGCAAGATCTGGACGGGG
Organism: Lentzea sp.; assembly: GCA_030146905.1. The sequence goes on from JASLAV010000677.1 coordinate 5,827, forward strand.
CTGCTCGGCCTGCTGGTGCCGGTCGTGCCCGCCGTCGGAGCGGTGCGGCTGGCCAGGCCTGGCTCACCGTGGGCGCGCTGGCGCTACCCGGAGGGCTCGCGCAAGCTCGCCCGCGCGTACCGGCGCGAGGCCAGGATCCGGCAGCCGATCATCAAGGCGAAGATCGCCGTGCAGGAGTTCATCTCGGGACGTCACGACCTGCCGGATCACGACAGGCCGTGACGGGGCTTCACCCTCCGACGATGTCCTGCGCGGCGCAGGCGGGAGCGACGTCGCCCGCGCACAGCTCAGCGGCCTTGACGATGCCCTCGGTGGCCAGCGTCCTGACGGTGTCCTTCTTGATCAGCGTCGCGCCGAGCAGCACCGACTTCATGTCGCGCCGCGCGACGGGGTCCCGCAGGTTGCCGGTGGCGAGGTCGTCGGCACCCTCCAGGTCGCCGCGGGCGACCGCGATGGCCAGCCTGGCGGCGGCCTCCGCCTCGTCGCGCACCGGCTTGTAGACGGTGATGCACTGGTCGCCGCGCAGCACGGCCCGCAGGCCGTCCACTGTGGCGTCCTGCCCGGTCACGGGCACCTTGCCCGCCAGGTTCTTCTTCCTCAGCACCTCGATGACCGCGCCGGCCAGGCCGTCGTTGGCCGCGACCACGCCGTCGACCTTGCCGCCGTTGTCGTTGAGGATCTGCTCGAACAGCTGACCGCCGAGGTCGGCCCTCCAGCCGTCCACCGGCTGCGACTTCACGAGCTTGAGCGCGCCGCTGTCGTACTTGGGCGCCAGCCGGGACTTCTGCCCCTGGGTGAAGAGCGTGGCGTTGTGGTCGGTCGGCGCTCCCTCGATCTCGATGATGTTGGCGCCCGGCTTCTCACCGAGGCACCCCAGCAGGCCGTCGGCCTGGAGCACGCCGACGTTCACGCTGTCGAAACCGACGTGGTACTCCGCCTGACCGCCGAGCGTCACGCGGTCGTAGTCGATGACCGGGATGTTCGCGGCCTTCGCCTTCTTCTGCACGGCGAGGCCTCCCGCCGCCGACAACGGCGTGATGACCAGAACCTTCACCTTGCGCCGGATCATCTCGTCGGCGATCTGGGCGAACTTCGACTCTTCGCCATCCGCGTTCTCGATGAACGGTTCGATGTCGGCGTAGTTGAACGCCTGGGTCAACAGCGGGCGATCTTGCTCCTCCCAGCGCGTGGAGCTCGTCCGGTCGGGAAGGATTACCCCGACGATTGGTTTGGGTCCGCGCGAGGGCAGTGTCGGAGAACCCTCACCTGCGTCACCACAGGCAGAGAGGAGAAAGACCAGGCACGCCGACGTTGCCATTACCCGTCTTCGCATAAACGCGGAGTTCAGCGCTTGAGACTTGTTAAGTCAAGATTTCTTCTTATAACGTCACCCTCCGCTTCCGATCGACTACAGTTCGATTCCGTACGAAAGGCGCTGATGTTTGCCGCATTTTCGTGACAGTGTGTCGGACTTGGGCGGCAATCGGGGGCCGTCCCATGTCGTTGGATCCAGCCCTGACCGGGTGTGAGGAGACAGCTAGGTGAGAACGCGCAGAACCGTGATGGCGGTGGCGGCAACGGTGTCGCTGATCGCCGCGGGTACTTCGGCGGCGGGGGCGGCGCCGGCCTCGACCGCGGGGCAGCAGAAGGACACGGAGTACACCGTCCTGCTGGAAAGCCCCGGCAACCGCGACTTCGCGATCGACGCCGTGCACGCGGCGGGCGGCGAGGTCGTTCGTGACAACAACGCCATCGGTCTGCTGACCGTCAAGGCGCCCGCGACCGGGTTCGTGGAGAAGGTGTCCGCCTCGAACGAGATCGTCGGCGCCGCTCGGTCCAAGCCGATCGGTCACGCGCCGGCGGCGAAGGCCGAGAAGGCCAAGCGGGACAACGTCGAGAAGGAGAACAAGGCGGAGCGGGCGAACAAGGCCCCTGCCGCGCCGAAGTCGACCGCGGGCATGGACCCGCTGGACGGCGACCTGTGGGGCCTGAACCTCGTGCGCTCCAACATCGCGCGGGCCAAGCAGGCCGGTGACAAGCGGGTGTACGTCGGCATCCTCGACACCGGTGTGGACGGTTCCCACCCGGACATCGCGCCGAACTTCAACAACGAGCTGTCGCGCAACTTCACCGTCGACATCCCGAACGACGCGGACGGTGGCCAGTTCGACGGCCCGTGCGAGTTCCGCGGTTGCGTCGACCCGGCGAACTGGGACGACGGCGGCCACGGCACGCACGTCGCCGGCACCATCGGCGCCGCGGCCAACGGCTTCGGCATCTCCGGTGTCGCACCGAACGTGTCGCTGGTGAACATCCGCGGCGGCCAGGACGCGGGCTCGTTCTTCCTGCAGCCCGTCGTCGACGCACTGACCTACGGCGCCGACATCGGCCTCGACGTGATCAACATGTCGTTCTACGTCGACCCGTGGTACATGAACTGCGCCAACGACCCCACGGCCTCGGCCGAGGAGCAGCTGGAGCAGCGCACGATCATCGCGTCCGTCCAGCGCGCGCTGAACTACGCGCACCGCAAGGGCGTCACGCTGATCGGTGCCGGTGGCAACAACCACGAGGACCTGGGCAAGCCCCGCACGGACACGATCAGCCCGAACTACCCGCCGGGCCACGCTCGTCCGCGTCCCGTCGACAACGCCACCTGCCTCAACCTGCCGACCGAGGGCAACCACGTGATCTCGGTGTCGTCCCTGGGCCCGTCGACCGACAAGGCCGACTACTCGAACTACGGCCTCGAGCAGACCTCGATCTCGGCTCCCGGTGGCTACTTCCGCGACTACTTCGGCACGCCGTGGTACCGCACCAACGAGAACATGATCCTGTCGACCTACCCGCGCAACGTCGCTCTCGCCGAGGGCGCGATCGACGAGGCCGGCAACATCACCCCGGACGGCGAGTCCGCGGGTGTGAAGAAGGCCGTGCAGGGCGACAAGGTCGGCTACTACCAGTTCCTGCAGGGCACCTCGATGGCCGCCCCGCACGCAGCCGGTGTCGCCGCCCTGGTCGTCAGCCAGTACGGCAAGAAGGACAAGGGCCGTCCCGGCCTGACCCTCGACCCCGACAAGGTCGAGAAGGTGCTCTACAAGACGGCGATCCAGCGCGCCTGCCCCAACCCGCGCACCGTGTCGTACGTCAACGTCGGCCGCACGCCGGAGTTCGACGCCACCTGCGAGGGTGACGCGAAGTTCAACGGCTTCTACGGTCACGGCATCGTGGACGCCTACGGCGCCGTAACCCGCGGTGGTCAGTTCCTGTAAGTCCCAGTCGGACAGCGAAGGGCTCCCGGTCGTCTCGACCGGGAGCCCTTTGTTTCGACTAAAGTAGCTCCTCCCCCACACCTTCGTCTGAAACATCCGGCGCGCCTTGACCGTGCCGCAGCGGCATGGTTTCCACTGGACCGCGTCAGGGACGAACGGGAGAACGGGGTACGCGTCGTGGGGTGGAGCACCAGCCAGCTGGCCGATCTGGCCGGCACGACGCTGCGCACGATCCGGCACTACCACGACGTGGGTCTGCTCGCCGAGCCGGAACGCAAGGCCAACGGCTACAAGAGCTACGGCGTGCCGCACCTCGTGCGGGTGCTGAGGATCAGGCGTCTCACCGATCTCGGGTTGTCCCTCACGCAGATCGCCGAGCTCGGCGACGAGGACGAGCACCCCCGTGAGGCACTGCGCGCACTCGACACCGAGCTGGCGGCGACGATCGAGCGCCTGCAACGGGTGCGAGCCGAGCTCGCGGTGATCCTGCGGCAGGAGACACCCACAGACCTGCCGCCGGACATCGCGGCGACACTCGCGAACACGGACCTGTCACCGCAGGACCGCGCGTTCACCGTCGTGCTGGCCCAGCTGATCCCGCCGGAGGCGCTGTCCTCGTACGCGGAGTTGCTGAGGACCTACTCGAAGGTGCCCGTGCTCGTCGAGTTCGACGAGCTGCCCGCGGACGCGGACGAGGAGACCCGCCAGGAGCTGGCGGAGCGCATGCGCGTGCACCCGCACATCCTGGAGATGCGGGCCGCGTTTCCGGACCCGGCCAGCCTGTACGGCGCTTCACCGCACAGCGAGAAGTTCGTGGCGCAGACGATCGTCAAGACCATCGCGGAGCTCTACAACAGGGCGCAGATCGACGTCCTGGTCCGCATGAACGGCTGACTTTTCACCATTTCGGCACGCCGACGAGGCGTGCTGTCGGGGAGGATTTGCAAATGCGAAAATCGATGTCACTGGCCGCGGTGTTCACCGCCGCGGCGGCACTGGTGGCACCGGGGGTGTCGTCAGCGGCGCCCACCACCGAGGTGAGCTGGGTGACGTGCCCGGCGGACGTGGCGCTGCCCGGCCTCGAGTGCGGGACGCTCAGCGTGCCGCTCGACTACCGGAAACCGGAGGGCCGCACGACCGAGGTGATGATCACGCGCCTCGCCGGCAAGAACCCGGAGAAGCGCCGCGGCATCCTGCTGACCAACCCCGGCGGGCCGGGCGAGGGCCTGACGTTCCCGTTCTTCCTCAAGGCCCTGGGCATGCCGCAGAGCGTGCTGGACGCCTACGACGTGATCGGGATGGATCCGCGCGGCATCGGCTACAGCTCGCCGGCCACCTGCGACCTGACCGATGCGCAGATGCTTGCGGGCAGCGTGCCGCCGTACGCCGTGACGCAGGCCGACGTGCGCAAGCGGGCCGACGAGGTCAAGACGATCGCACAGCAGTGCCTCAAGTCGTCGACCGCCGATGAGCTGCCGCACAACACGACCGCGAACATCGCCCGCGACATGGACCGCGTCCGTGCCGCTCTGGGCGAGAAGAAGACGTCGTTCCTCGGCTACTCCTACGGCACGTACCTGGGATCGGTCTACGCCACGCTGTTCCCGAAGACCAGCGACCGGGTCGTGCTCGACAGCAACCTCCCCAAGGGCGGCTGGGACGTCGAGGGCGGCCGGATGCACGGCCGCGGTGTGGAGGACACGTTCCCGGACTTCGCGAAGTGGGCGGCGGCGCACCCCGAGTACGGGCTGGGCACCACGCCGCAGCAGGTGCGCGCCAAGTACTTCGACATCGCCGGGCGCCTGGACGCGAAGCCGTCCGTCGAGGGCCTCACCGGCCAGCAGTTCCGGATGCTGGTGTTCGGCGGCCTCTACGCCACCGGTGACGCGGCGTTCTCGAAGATGGCCGCGCAGTGGAAGGCGCTTGACAACGACCAGCCACTGCCACCCCAGGAGGTACCGGAGATCCCGCGCATGGAAAGCCTGATCTCCGGCCGTCTGCACGTGATCTGCGGCGACTCCCAGTGGCCTTCGGCTATCAGCACTTACGAGCGCAACGTGGCCGTGGACCGCGTCCGGCACCCGATGTTCGGTGCGGCCGCGGCGAACATCTACCCGTGCGCGTTCTGGCCGAAGCCGGTGGAGAAGCAGGTGCTGCCGTCCGAACGCGGACCGCGCAACATCCTCATGGTGCAGAACGAGCGCGACCCCGCCACGCCGCTCGCTGGCGCCCACTCGACCCGTCGGGCGTTCGGCGACCGGGCCGCGATGATCACCGTCGACCAGGGCGGGCACGGCACGTACCTGATCGGCAAGAACAAGTGCGCCAACGACAAGGTGACGGCGTACCTGCTCGACGGGAAGCGTCCTGACGACA
>JASLAV010000694.1 GCA_030146905.1 Lentzea sp.
GCGATCAGCATCCACCTGCCGAAGACGCCGGAGACCAAGGGTCTCATCGGCGCGGAGCAGCTGGCGAAGGCCAAGCGCGGCGTCATCATCGTCAACGCGGCCCGCGGTGGCCTCATCGACGAGGAGGCCCTCGCGGAGGCCGTGAAGGAAGGCCAGGTCGGCGGCGCCGGCGTCGACGTCTTCTCCACCGAGCCGACGACCGAGAGCCCGCTGTTCAACGTGCCGGGCATCGTCGTCACGCCGCACCTCGGCGCCTCCACCACCGAGGCGCAGGACCGCGCAGGCACGGACGTCGCGAAGAGCGTCGTCCTCGCGCTCGCCGGTGACTTCGTGCCGGACGCCGTCAACGTCCAGGGCGGCGCCGTCGGCGAAGAGGTGCGCCCGTACCTGCCGCTGGTGCAGAAGCTCGGCACCGTCCTCAGTGCACTGTCGCCGAAGGCGCCGACCAGCGTCACGGTCGAGGTGCGCGGCGAACTGTCCAATGAGGACGTCGCGGTGCTGCCGCTCGCCGCGCTGCGCGGTGTGTTCTCCAAGGTCGTCGAGTCGCAGGTGACGTTCGTCAACGCCCCGCAGCTCGCTGCGGACCTGGGCGTGAGCGTCGACCTGGTCAAGGAGACCGAGAGCCCGAACCACCGCAGCCTCGTCACGGTCAGGGCCGTGCAGGCCGACGGCACGACCAACAGCGTGTCCGGCACCATCAGCGGCATCGCGCAGGTCGAGAAGCTGGTCAACATCAACGGCCGCAACTTCGACCTCCGTGCCGAGGGCACCGTGCTGCTGCTGGAGTACCCGGACCGTCCGGGCGTCATGGGCACCGTCGGCACGCTGCTCGGCGAGGCCGGCGTGAACATCGAGGCCGCGCAGATCAGCCAGACCGGCAGCGACGCCGTGATGGTGCTGCGCGTGGACCGCCCGGTCGACACGCAGGTGCTCGACCCGATCGGTGCCGCCGTGGGCGCGCGCACGGTCCGCTCTGTCGACTTCGGATAGTCACGACAAATCGGGAAGGGGACACGAAGTCCCCTTCCCGTGTCTGTCGCTGTTCACAACGAACGCGTAACAGGCAACTACCCGTAGACAACATTCATACTTTCGGGGCAATCGCAGAGACACGAACAGCGATTAGCGTCCCCACGAGGTTGACCCGGTGCCGTAGAAGGCACGGCACTGATCCACGCGGGTCGAAGGCACACCTCGGTTGGGGCAACGTTGTGAAGAGACGATCGAGTCTGGTGGTGTTCTCCGCCATCACCACTCTGCTGATCGCACCCGCCACGGCTCAGGCGCAGGGCGAACCGCTCGCGCAGCCGGTCAAGGGTGCACAGGGGCTGGACGCGAAAGCGCTGCACCTCAAGGTTTCTCCCAGGCTGAGCTCGTCCGGCACGGTCACCGCGTTCGTCGCGCTCGACCGCAAGCCGGCCGTCGACGCGTTCGACGAGAAGAAGAGCCAGGGCAAGGAGGTCGCGAAGCAGGCCGCGAGGCAGGCGAAGAGCGACACGTCCGCCACCGCCGACCAGGTCGTCGGCCAGCTCAAGAGCGCGGACACCAGGACCAAGGAGCTGTACCGGACCTCCAACGGCGTCCCCGGCGTCGTCGTCAAGGCGGACGCGCAGAAGGTTCGTGAGCTCGCGCAGCGCCAGGACGTCCTCGCGGTCTACCCGGTCGTGCCGAAGAAGCGCCAGAACTCGAACGCCGTCCAGCTCACCAGGACGCTCAACGTCTGGCAGCAGTACGGCAAGCTCGGCGACGACGTGCGCGTCGGCATCATCGACACCGGCGTGGACTACACGCACGCGAACTTCGGCGGCCCCGGCACGGTCGAGGCGTTCCGCGCCGTCGACCCGCGCGCGAAGGACCCGAACTTCCCGACCGCGAAGGTCGTGGGCGGCTACGACTTCGTGGGCGAGGAGTACGACGGGGAGAGCGACGACCCGGCGATCAACACGCCGAAGCCCGACCCCAACCCCATCGACTGCAACGGGCACGGCTCGCACGTCGCCGGCACCACGGCGGGCTTCGGCGAGAACGCCGACGGCAGCACGTTCAAGGGTGACTACACCTTGCTCGACGCCGCGAAGCTCAACGAGATGAAGATCGGCCCCGGCACCGCGCCGAAGGCACTCGTCTACGCGCTCAAGGTCTTCGGCTGCGACGGGTCGACCAACGTCACCTCGCAGGCGCTCGACTGGTCGCTCGACCCCGACGGCGACGGCGACTTCTCCGACCACCTCGACGTGGTCAACCTGTCGCTCGGCTCCGACTACGGCGCCCCTGACGACCCCGACAGCCTCTTCGTGAAGAAGCTGTACAAGGCCGGTGTCATGCCGGTCTTCTCCGCGGGCAACGGCGGCGACCTCTACGACATCGGCGGTTCGCCCGGCAACACGCCGGAGGCGCTGACCGTCGCGTCCGTGCGCGACTCGTACGTGCTGCGCGACGGCGCCGAGGTGCGGGGCCAGGGCCAGAAGCCCGGCCAGTACAGCCAGAACTTCACCGGTTACCTGGGCTACGACAAGACCCTGCCGGTCGTGAAGCTGACGCAGGCGGGCAACCTCGACGGCTGCCAGCCGATCACCGACGCGGTCGCGGGCAAGTTCGTCTGGCTGGAGTGGGACGACAACGACGCCACGCGCCGGTGCGGTTCCGGTGCGCGCGCCAACAACGTGCAGGCCGCGGGCGGCCAGGGCGTGCTCCTGTCGTCGACCCTGAACAACTTCGCGGCGGGCATCGCGGGCAACGCGGCCATCCCGATGTTCCAGTTCACCGGTGACGCCACGAACCAGGTGCGCCCCGCGCTGGACGCGGGCACGCTGACCGTTCGCCTCGCGGGTGTCCTGCGCACCTCGACGGCGACGTACGACCAGTCCATTTCGGACACGCCGAGCTCGTTCACGAGCCGCGGCACGCGCGGTCAGTCGATCAAGCCGGACGTCGCGGCGCCCGGTGACACGATCTCGTCGACCGCCGTCGGTTCCGGCAACGACCGCTCGGTCATCTCCGGCACCTCGATGGCGTCCCCGCACGTTGCCGGCATCGCGGCCCTGGTGCGCCAGACGCACCCGGACTGGACGCTGGAAGAGGTCAAGGCCGCGATCATGAACACCGCCGGCGCGGACGTGGTGGAGGACGGCAAGACCTTCGCCCCCAACCGCGTCGGCACCGGCCGCGTGGACGGCAAGTCCGCGATCGACAACCAGGTCCTCGCCTACGTCGAGGAGGACAACGGCTACGTCAGCGCGAACTTCGGCGTCGTCGAGGTCTCCAAGCCGGTCTCGAAGTCCAAGACCATCAAGATCGTCAACAAGTCGACGAAGGCCGTCGAGTACAAGGTCGGCTACACCGCCGCCACGACGATCCCCGGTGTCAGCTACGTCCTCTCGCAGGACAAGGTGAAGCTGAGCCCGCGCGGCGTCGCCCGCGTCAAGGTGACGTTGAAGATCGACGACCCGAAGGCGTTGCGCAAGACGGTCGACCCGACCGTCGTCCCGGCGCAGCTCGACGTGCCGCGCCAGTTCCTCGCGGACGCCTCCGGCCGCGTGACCCTCACGCCGACCGCCGGTGCCGCGGTGCCGCTGCGGCTGTCGGTCTACTCGGCGCCGAAGCCGGTCGCGGACATCGGCACCGCGGACAGCCTCAAGTTCCGGGGCAACGACAAGCAGGCGGTGCTGAACCTGACCGGCAAGGGCGTCGACCAGGGCACGGGCTCGCAGGCCTACCGCTCGCTGGTCAGCGTTCTCGAGCTGCAGGCCCAGTCGCCGAAGCTGCGCGACTGCCGCCGCAACGTCACCGAGAACTGCGCGCTCAACGAGACCGCCAAGGGCGGCGACCTGCGCTACGTCGGCGCGGCCTCCACGGCCCCGCTCGCCAAGGCCCAGGGCAAGCCGGAGGAGTCGCTGCTCGCGTTCGGTGTCGCGACGTGGGGCAACTGGTACAACCTCGGCGTCAACACGGTTCCGTTCGTCGACATCGACACCGACGGTGACGGCACCGCGGACTTCGAGACGTACGCGAGCCGCCTGACCGACACCGACCTCCTGGTCGCGACCACCGTCGACCTGAAGACGGGCGAGACGGTCGACATCCAGGGCGTCAACGGCCTGTTCGGCGACATCGACGCGAACGTGCAGGACACCGACGTCGTGGTCCTGCCGGTGCTGCTCACGGCACTGGGCATCGACCCGGCGAAGGACTCCTCGCGCCTCACGTACACCGTCGGCACCGCGGGCTACTACCCGGCGCCGGGCAACGCGAACAAGCTGACCGACGTCATCGACCGCCCGCTGTCCTTCGACCCGCTCAAGCCGGGTCTGTGGGCGCAGGGCGGCGGCGACGCGGCGCTGTCGTACCTCGCGAAGCCGGGCACCGCGCTCGTGGTCAACAAGGACGATGCCGCGCTGAAGGCGGACAAGTCCGAGGGCCTGCTGGTGCTCAACCACCACAACGCCAACGGTGACCGCGCGTCGGTCGTCACGGTGAGGCAGAACGGCCGCGGTGGCGCTCATTAAGCGGTACCAGGTCGGATGTTTCGCGGGAGGCCCGGGTCGTCGTCAGGAACCGGGCCTCCTGTCGTGTCACGGGAGGAACTGCCGGTCGTCACCCCTTGACGCGACCCCCTTCCTGCGGTCGAGTGACACTCGAAAGTGGGAATGGGCCGTGTGGGTGTCCCGCAGTACGGGAGAGAACACCCCGAAAGGGTGTCCGGCATGCGGCGACCGGCCGCCATGCCGGTAGCCTTTCGCGAAGGAAAGTAGTCCCACCAATTGGGGACTGACACCTGGGAGGTGTGTGGATGCGGCTCGCAGTGATCCCAGGAGACGGGATCGGGCCCGAGGTCATCGCTGAGGCCCTGAAGGTCCTCAACG
>JASLAV010000742.1 GCA_030146905.1 Lentzea sp.
TCACTGCGGATCCACACAGGACCGCGCCGTGCCGGCCGGGTGGTGCTGGTCGTGTTCTGGTCGCTCGCCGGGGCGGCGACTCTCGCGTTGGGCCTGGTCCTGTGGGGTGTCCCGCTGGCGCGGGAAGGCCTGGGCGCGGACGAGTGGGTGATCTACCTCGGCGCGGGCGCGTTCGCGTCGGCGGGGTCGCTGATCGCGGCGCTGACCTTCCTCGCGTGCTGGCGGCGGATCGAGTGACAACCAGTTGATCTCTCGTGCGTCCTGGTGTGTGGAGAGGTTTCCAAAAGGAGGGGACAGGACGTTGAGCGTTGACCGACGAGCGGTGTTGGCTCTGGGCGCAGGGGCGGTGCTGGCCGTGGCCGTGCCCGCCACGGCACAGGCCTCGCCCACCACCGGAAAGTTTCGCGAACTCGAACGGCAGCACAACGCGCGCCTCGGCGTGTTCGCGACTGACACCGGCACCGGCCGCACGGTGCTGCACAGGGCGGACGAGCTCTTCCCGATGTGCTCCACGTTCAAGACCATCGCGGCGGCCGCGATCCTGCGCCGCGACCACGACGGGACGCTGCTGGGCAAGGTGATCACCTACACGCAGGCCGACGTCGACAAGTCCGGCTACGGCCCGATCACCGGCAAGCCCGAGAACCTCGCGAACGGCATGACGGTCTCGGCGCTGTGCGAGGCGACCATCGCCTACAGCGACAACTGCGCGGCGAACCTGCTGCTCAAGGAGTTGGGCGGCCCCACGGCGATCAGCCGCTTCAGCCGGTCGATCGGTGACCCCGTGACGCGTCTCGACCGCTGGGAGCCGGAGCTGAACTCGGCGGAGCCCGGCCGCACGACCGACACGACGTCGCCGCGCGCCATCGGCCAGAGCTACGCGCGCCTCACGCTGGGCCACGCGCTCGCCCGCGCGGACGCCGACCAGCTGACGAAGTGGTTGCTGGCCAACACGACCGGCGGCAACCGCCTGCGCGCAGGGCTCCCGGCGTCGTGGCGCTGGGGCGACAAGACCGGCACCGGCAAGTACGGCACGACCAACGACGCCGGCATCGCGTTCCCGCCGGACCGCGCGCCGATCGTGATCGCCGTGCTGTCGACCAGGGAGGACGAGCCGGAGGGCGCGGCCGACGAACCGCTGCTGGCCAAGACCGCGCAGATCGTGGCGTCGGCTCTCAGCTGATCGGCTGCTCCACGACAGGGCCGATCCGCCTGCGCGGGTCGGCCCTTGCTGCGCCGTGCGGCCCTAGCCGTGGCATCGCCTCACCCGCTAGCGTTCAACGCGAATCTCGTTCACGTTCCCAAAGGCGGCGGCGATGCGGCGAGCGGTTCTCCTGGCGGTCCTGTTCCTCTTCTCGGTGGTGGTCACCCCGGTGCGGGCGGAGTCGTTCGACGGCTCCGAGCTGCGGGTCTCCGGCGGTGTCTTCCGCGACGAGCACGGCCGCGAGGTGGTGCTGCGCGGCTTCAACGTCTCCGGCACGGCGAAGCTGGCCGAGAACCGCGGTCTGCCGTTCGCCTCCGTCGCCGACGCGCGCAGGTCGGCGCAGGCGATGAAGCAGCTGACTGGTGCGAACGCCGTGCGGTTCCTGCTCACCTGGGCGTGGATCGAACCGCGGCGCGGCGAGATCGACCACGCCTACCTCGACGGCGTCACGGCCCAGCTGCGCGCGTTCACCGACCAGGGCGTCCGCGTCTACCTCGACTTCCACCAGGACCTGTACTCGCGGTACCTGTTCAACCCCGACAGCTGGTACACCGGCGACGGCGCGCCCGCGTGGGCCGCGAGCGGCTACCCCAGGGAGTCGTGCGGCATCTGCGTCCACTGGGGCCAGAACATGAAGAACAACAACGCCGTCACCGCCGCGACCTACGACTTCTGGCACAACCGCGACGGCGTCCGGGACTCGTTCGTGAACGCCGCCGGGGAGGCGCTCCGGCACGTCCGGCAAGCCCTGTCCGCCACGGAGTTCAAGCTCGTCGTCGGCGTCGACCCGCTCAACGAGCCCTACGCGGGCAAGTACGACAGCGGCCAGACCTCGCAGACGTGGGAGCGCGACCTCCTGATGCCGTTCTACCAGCGGTTCCGGGCGGAGATGGACGAGGCGGGCTGGTCGGCCAAGCCCGCGTTCGTCGAGCCACTGGTGTTCTGGAACCAGAACGTGGACTTCTTCGCGGAGCCGGGCGGTCTCGCGCTGGTGCCGGCGCTGGGGGAGCGGTTCGTGTTCAACGCGCACTTCTACGACGGCAAGGCGCAGTCCGGTGTCCTGATGCCGGGCAAGGCGGGCGACGGCCAGTACGCGCAGGCGTTCGGCACGATCCGCGACCGCGCGCGGGCGCTGGGCACCACCGCGATCGTCTCTGAGTTCGGGCACCCGGTCTCCGGCTTCACCTCCGACAAGACGCCGTCCGTGCTCAAGGCGATCTACCAGGGCCTCGACTCGGCCGCGCAGGGATCCCGCTGGTGGTCGGCGCCGCGCGGCACGGTCGTCTCCGGCAGCCAGTGGCACTGGGACACCAACTACGGCCGCCACCGCGAGCTGATGAACGACAACCCGGACAAGGTCAAGACCGACGGCGACGCCATGAACGACGAGCACTTCTCGGCCGTGAAGCTCGACGCGGCGGGCACCCCGGTGCTCACCGTCGACCGCGCCCTGGTCGACCGGGTCTACCCGCAGGCCGTCGCGGGCACCACGCTCGCCTTCACCTACGAGGACCGCGCCTACCAGACCTGGCAGCAGGTCCCGCTGCCGAACGTCCGCGCGCTGGTCGGCTCGGCCCCGTTCGCCGTGCTCGTCTGGGACTCCGACGGTGGCACGGCGCCGACCGAGCTGCACCTGCCGGAGTCGCTGCGTTCGCCGTTGGTGGTCAGCTCGGCGTCGGCGACCACCGAGGGCGGCAAGCTGCTGCTGCGAGCGGGCGCCGGACGCCAGTTCGCGCTGGTCACAGCCGCGTCGGGCGGGAACACGGCCGCGGCGGAGGCCGAACTGCGGCAGTGGTACGTAAGCTGGTGAAGTGCGAACAAGGCCCACTCTGACCTGGTCCAACCCGGGCCCGTCGCTGCCGCGCACCTCCACCCTCACCGACGTCGTGCCGATCGTCGCCGAGGGCGGGGTGCTGGTGCTCAGCGGCGCCGGCATCTCCACCGAGTCCGGCATCCCCGACTACCGGGGTGAAGGCGGGTCCCTGCGCAAGCACACCCCGATGACCTACGAGGAGTTCACCTCCAGCGAAGCGGGCAGGCAGCGCTACTGGGCGCGCAGCCACGTCGGCTGGCGCACCATCGCCCGCGCGCACCCCAACGCCGGCCACCACGCCGTCACGCGGCTGCACCCGTTGCTGTGCGGTGTCATCACCCAGAACGTCGACGGCCTGCACCAGGCCGCGGGCTCGCCGGACGTCGTGGAACTGCACGGCGGCCTTGACAGGGTGATCTGCCTGGACTGCAAGCGGCTGTCGCCCCGCATCGACCTCGACCACCGCCTGCGCGAGGCGAACCCGGGCTTCGCCGCCACCACCACCGAGATCAACCCGGACGGCGACGTCTTCCTGCCGGAGGAGGTCGTGCGCGGCTTCGAGGTGGTGCCGTGCGCGGACTGCGGCGGCGTGCTGAAGCCGGACGTCGTGTTCTTCGGCGAGAACGTGCCCCGTCCCCGCGTCGAGCAGTGCTACTCGCTCGTCGACAACGCCCGGTCGTTGCTGGTCCTCGGGTCCTCGCTGACGGTCATGTCCGGCCTGAGGTTCGTGCGGCGCGCGTCCGGGGCGGGCCTGCCGGTCGTGATCATCAACCGTGGCGAGACGCGGGGCGACCCGTTCGCGTCGCTGCGCGTCGACCTGCCGCTCGGCGAGTCGCTCACGGAGCTGGCGGACGCGGTCCTCTAGTTCTGGGAGCGGAACTGGTCGAGCACGCGCCGTTCCCGCTTCGTCGGACGCCCGGCGCCGCGGTCGCGCCGCGCGATCGGGATGTCCGGCGGTGGCGGGGGAGTGCGGTCGATGAAGCACGTGGCCGCGTCCGCCGCGCCGACCCGCTTCTGGATCACCCGCACGACCTCCACGATGCGCGTCTTGTCGTCGACGCGGGCGCGCACGTGGTCACCGGGTACGACGATCGTGGAGGGCTTCGCCGGCTTGTCGTTGATGCGCACGTGACCGCCCCGGCACGCCTGGGCGGCATCCGGGCGGGTCTTCGTCAGCCTGACCGCCCACAGCCAGCGGTCGATGCGCGTGGACTCCACCCCGCCATCATGGCACTCCTGCGGATCATCAGGCTTCCGGCGGTCCCACCGGTGGCGCGTCCGGCACGTGACGTCGGGCCGCAAGGCGCCCTCGGCGCGGACCCTGTCGACCAGTGGGGGACGAGGTCCTCGGTCAGGCCGTGCCCCGCGCGCTGCGGGCGATGGCGGGTGAGTCCAGGCTGTCGCTGGGCACGGGCTCGCTGGCCGAGTACGCGGTCTTCGAGGCGGACACGCCGTTGCTGACGCGTCGTCCGCCGGGGCTGGACGTCGTGGACGCGGCCGCGCTGGTGACGACAGGGCTGACCGCGCGGGCGCTCCTCGTGGCGGCCCGGCGAGACCGCGCTGGTGGTGGGAGCGACAGGAGGTGTCGGCACGGCGCTCGTCCCGCTGCTCGCGGCCGCGGGCGTGCGCGTCGTCGCCACGGCCACCGCCGCCGACGCGGCCCTGCTGAGCGGTCTCGGTGCCGCGGCGGCCGTCGGGTACACCGACGCCTACCCGAGGGACGTCGACGTGGCGTTCAACCTCGCGGTGCCGGGTGATCGGCTCGACACGATCGCGCGGGGGCGGTCCGCTCCGGCGGCAGGCTGCTCACGATCACCTACCCCCTGCCGGAGCGCGACCGCGACGACATCGATCTGGAGTTCGTGCTCGACCTCGACGGCGTCCTCGGTGGCATGCGCGAGGTCGCCGAGCTGGGCCGCCGGCGGCGTGCTGCCCGCGACGATCAGCCGCCGCTACACCCTCGATGAAGCGCCGGTGGCGTGCGTCGACTTCCTTCGCGAGCACATCACGGGCAAGCTCGTCGTCACGACGTGACAGTGTCCAGTGTGGACTTCAGGCCGAGCATCCGTGCGAGCCCCGACAGTTCGAGCACCTTCGTCACCTGGGCAGATGCCGTGGAGATGCGCAGGCGGCCCGCCGCGGCGGAGGCACGGGCGTGGCCGCGCACGAGAGCGCTCACACCGCTGGAGTCGCAGAAGGTGACCGCGGACAGGTCGAGGACCACGTAGCGGTGTCCCTGGCCGAGGAGGCGGTCGAGGCGGGCGAGCAGTCGTTCCGAGCCGGAGCCCGCG
>JASLAV010000754.1 GCA_030146905.1 Lentzea sp.
CACCACGGCACGACCTACGGCGGCAACCCGGTGTGCTGCGCCGCCGGGCTCGCGGTGCTCGACACGATCGCCTCGGAAGGCCTGCTGGAGCACGCCTCGTCCGTGGGCAAGGAGATCGCGGCCGGGGTGGAGGCGCTGCACCACCCGGCGATCTCCGGAGTGCGGGGAGCCGGCCTGCTGCTCGGCATCACGCTGCGCGAGGCGGTCTCGGCGAAGGCCGCGGCGGCCGCGCAGAAGGCCGGTTACCTGATCAACCCGATCCAGCCCGACGTGCTGCGGCTCGCTCCGCCGCTCGTGCTGGACGAGTCCGACGCGCAGGCCTTCGTCGCCGCGCTCCCCACCTTCTTCGACACCGATCCTGGGAAGGAGCAGGCGTGAGCCCCAGGCACTTCCTCCGCGACGACAACCTCTCGACCGACGAGCAGGCGGCAGTCCTCGACCTCGCGGACGCCTACAAGGCGGACCGGTTCACCGCGAAGCCGCTGGCGGGCCCCAAGTCCGTCGCCGTGATCTTCGAGAAGAACTCGACGCGCACGCGCCTGTCGTTCGAGGTCGGCATCGCGCAGCTCGGCGGCAACCCGGTGATCATCGACGGCCGTTCGATGCAGCTCGGCCGCGAGGAGACCATCGAGGACACCTCGCGGATCCTGTCCGGCTACGTCGACGCCGTGGTGTGGCGGACCTTCGCCCAGGCGCGCATGGAGGCGATGGCCAGCGTCTCGCGGATTCCCGTGGTCAACGCGCTGACCGACGAGTTCCACCCGTGCCAGGTGCTCGCCGACCTGCAGACGATCCGCCGCCGTTACGGCAGGCTGGCCGGCCTGACGCTGACCTACCTCGGCGACGGCGCCAACAACATGGCGCACTCGCTGCTGCTGGGCGGCGCCACGGCCGGCATGCACGTCCGCATCGGCGCACCCGCCGGCTTCGTGCCCAACCCGCAGTTCCTGGAGGACGCCAAGAAGCGCGCCGCCGAGACCGGCGGGTCGGTGGCGTTGATCAGCGACCCGCGCGAATCGGTCGACGGTGCGGACGTGCTGGTCACCGACACGTGGACGTCCATGGGGCAGGAGAACGACGGCAAGGACCGCGTCGGCCCGTTCCGCCCGTACCAGGTGAACGCGGACCTGCTGGCCGCGACCGGCAAGCCCGACTCGACGGTCCTGCACTGCCTGCCGGCCCACCGCGGCTGGGAGATCACCGACGACGTGCTCGACGGTCCGCAGTCGCTGGTGTGGCAGGAGGCCGAGAACCGCCTGCACGCGCAGAAGGCACTGCTCGTGTGGTTGCTGGAGCAGTCGTCATGACTCGCACCGCACGTCAGGGCCGCATCGTCGAGATGGTCAGCCAGCTCGTCATCCGCAGCCAGTCCGAGCTCGCGAAGCTCCTCGCCGCAGAAGGCATCGAGGTCACCCAGGCCACGTTGTCGCGCGACCTGGACGAGCTCGGCGCGGTCAAGCTGCGGGGCCCCGACGGCGGCGCGCCGATCTACGTGATCCCCGAGGACGGCAGCCCCGTGCGCGGCGTCCAGGGCGGGACGACCCGGCTCGCGCGCGTGCTCGGCGAGCTGCTGGTCTCCACCGACTCGTCGGCGAACCTCGCCGTGCTGCGCACCCCGCCCGGTGCGGCGCAGTTCCTGGCCTCCGCGCTCGACAGGGCGGCGTTGCACGAGGTCGTGGGCACGATCGCGGGTGACGACACGATCCTGGTCGTGGCCCGCGAACCGATGACGGGCGCCGAGCTCGCCGACAGGATCGCCGCACTGGCGTCGGGCTCCGTCGATGAATGAGCCCGTGCACGCCGTTCTGACGTTCGACGCGGGTGTGCCGGTGGCGGTGGACGGCGAGACCGTCTCCGTCGCCGAGGCCGTCCGCGAGCTCAACTTCCGCGCGGGTGTGGTCAGGTCCAGCCTGGGAACGGTCGCCGTGAGGGTGGCGCGGATGGCACTGCCGTCGGGCTCCGGTGAGGTCGACGTCGCGCTGTACCAGGGGCGCGTCGTGGGGCTCGTGGCCCGTTCGGAAGAATCCCTCTACGACTTCGCTAGCTGAGAGTTGCGTGTGATGAGTTCTTTGTGGGGTGGCCGGTTCGAGTCGGGACCGGCCGAGGCGATGGCGCGGTTGTCGCTGTCGACGCACTTCGACTGGCGGCTGGCGCCGTACGACATCGCGGGATCGCGCGCGCACGCCCGTGTGCTGCACGCGGCGGGCCTGCTGACCGACGACGAGCTGGCCGGCATGCAGAAGGCGCTGGACGAGCTGCTCGCCGACGTCGAGTCCGGTGCGTTCACCCCGGTGCTGGAGGACGAGGACGTCCACACGGCACTGGAACGCGGCCTGATCGACCGCGCGGGAACCGAGCTGGGCGGCAAGCTGCGCGCGGGCCGTTCCCGCAACGACCAGGTGGCGACGCTCTTCCGCATGTGGCTGCGCGACGCCGCCCGCCGGGTCTCCGCCGGCGTGCTGGACGTGGTGGAGGCGCTGGCCGCGCAGTCCGAGACGCACTTCGGCGCCGTGATGCCGGGCCGCACGCACCTGCAGTCCGCCCAGCCCGTGCTGCTCTCGCACCACCTGCTGGCCCACGCGCACGCGTTGCTGCGCGACGTCGACCGCCTGCACGACTGGGACAAGCGCGCGGCGTTCTCCCCGTACGGCTCCGGCGCGCTGGCGGGGTCGTCGCTCGGCCTGGACCCGGCGAAGGTGGCCGCCGACCTCGGCTTCTACGCGCCGGTCGAGAACTCCATCGACGGCACCGCCTCCCGCGACTTCGCCGC
>JASLAV010000778.1 GCA_030146905.1 Lentzea sp.
GGGATCAGCTGGGTGACCTCGTTGCGATGCCCGCCGGTGAGCGTGATGGCCAGCGGGACGCTCGTGCTGCGCTCGGACAGGCTCCCCACGGCCGAGTTCGCCGACGAAGTGCCGGCCGTGGCCGGTCTGCGCCACGTTCGCTGACACCCGGGCCGGTTCGTCACGTCAGGGCTGGGCACCGTACCCAGCCCTGACCCCGGCTGCTCACGAACAGCTGGGGTCAGGGCTGCTGCCGCCTCGACCGCTCTTGTCGGCTTGTCAGCGCCTCACGGTGCCGGTGCGGTCGTGTCGCAGCGAGGCCAGCAGGGCACGCGGCGGCGGGCCGGGTGGCAGCGGCATGTCGTCGCCCGCGGCACACGCCCTCAGCAGCATCGCCACGACGCGCCGCGACGCCTTCGCCGCATTGGTGCCGGTCCCGACGACCACGCCGGCGTTGGCGAGCAGGATCAGCGGCAGGTCGTGGGGCGAGAAGTCCTCGCGCAGCGCCCCGGCCGCCTTCGCCCGCCCGACCAGGCCGGTGAACTCGCGCAGGGCGCGACGCCGGTGCGCCTGCAGTTCCTGGACGTCGGGGAAGTCCGTGGTGAGCACCGCGGCGAACCCCCGGTCTTCCTGCTGCATCCGGCAAACCCGTTCCACGAAATCGCGGAACCCGAGCCACGGGTCGTCGGCCGCGGCGGCCTCGGTCGCGGCATCCGCGTACTGGATAACCCGTTCGAGGAACACCGCGGCCACCAGGTCCTCGCGTGAGGCGAAGTTGCGCTGCAAGGTCGCGATCCCCACCCCGGCTTCCCTGGCCACCTCGTTGAGCGAGACCTCCAGCCCGTGCGCGGCGAACAGCTCGGTCGCGGCGCGCAACAACTTGTCGCGGTTGGTGCGCGCGTCCGCCCGGAGGGGCCGCGCGGCACGGTCGATGCCGGTCATCCCACCGACTCTAGCCGCTCCCACCGCACCCCCACCCACCCGGCCCGGTAAGTGGTGTGGCCGCACCGGATTAAGTGGTGTACCCACACCGTTTAGGGTACGGTGATCGCAGCGGCTCACCAAGGGCCGTGCATCGATCCGAGGAGCCCCATCGTGACCACTGCCGAACCCACCACTCACGGCCTCGATTTCTTCCACGGCACCTGGACGGCTCCCGGCCGGTTCCACCGGACTCCGTTCGGCGAGCAGAAGCCGATCGAGATGACGATCGTCGGCTCGTCCCGGCTGGCGCCGCACTGGTTGCAGATGACCACCGAGGAAGCGGCGACTCCGGAGAACCCCCACCCGCTGCGCGCGACCTACGTGTGGGGCTACGACGAGCTCAGCGGCACGTTCACCGCGGACTGGTTCGACAGCAACGGCGGCCGCGCGCGGCAGACGTCATCCGGCTGGGAAGGCGACGTGCTCGTGTTCACCGGCACGATGACCATGCACGGCACGACCGTGCCCCTGCGCGACACATTCACCCGCCTGGACGACGACCACTACCACCACGTCGGAGAAGTCGACCTGGGCGAGGGCTGGTTGCCGGTGGACGAGGAGAACGCCACCAGGCTTCCTGCCGGCGCGGAGGCCTGACCGTGGAGGAGCACGGAATGGACATCGGCATCGCGACGCTCACCGACGTCCAACCGCGCACCGTCGACGGGGCGACGCGCACCGTCGAGCAGCGCACCGCTCAGATCGTGCGGCTCGGCGTGCAGGCCGACCGCCTCGGCCTCGACCACCTGGGTGTCGGCGAACACCACGCCCCCGACTTCGCGGTGGCGTCGCCGGCAGTGGTGCTCGCCGCCGTCGCGAGCCGCACCTCCCGCCTGCGGCTGACCAGCTCGGTGAGCACGCTCGGCGCGCTCGACCCGGTGCGGCTCTACCAGGACTTCGCCACGGTCGACCTGATCAGCGGCGGCCGCGCCGAGATCACGGTGGGCCGCAGCGCCTACCCGGACCCGTTCGCGCTGTTCGGCGCGCCGATCCAGGTCTACGACGACCTGTTCTCCGAGAAACTCGACCTGCTCCTGCGGTTGCGCTCGTCGCCGCGAGTGACGTGGCAGGGCCGCTTCCGCCCGCCCCTGGACGACGCGGCGATCGTGCCCCGGTCCGTCCAGGACCCGTTGCCGGTCTGGGTCGGGGTCGGGGGCACCCCCGCCAGTGCGGAACGGGCGGGCGCGCTCGGGCTGCCGATGATCCTGGGATACATCGGCGGCACGGTAGAGCGCTTGGCCGCCCTCGCCACGCTCTACCGGCGCGCGGCAGAGCGAGCGGGCCACGCGGAGTCCGCTCGGGTAGGCGTCGGAGTCCACTTCTTCGCGGCCGCCGATGAGGCCACGGCAGCCGAGACCTATCCCTACTACCGAGACTTCCTGCGCCCGAAATCTCCTGGCGGCGGCGGTTTCGAGGTCGGACCGGAACAATTCCGGCACGGCCGGGGTGCCGATGGCCACCTCGCGATCGGCACCCCGGAGCGCATCACCGAGAAACTGCTGGCACTACACCGTGCGGTCGGATTCGACCGGCTGCAAGCCCTCCCCGACTGGGGAGGCCTGCCAGAAGACGCCGTCACGGAATCGGTCCGCCACCTGGCCGAAACCGTGGCCCCGGCGCTACGCGCCGCAGTCCCGGCCCTGTCGGCCTGAACCGGCCTCCTGCGCGGCCGGCTACCTCCACCGCGTCAACCCACGCGGGCACGGAGGGTATGCAGCGGTTGCTGAACTTCCACGCTGGGATGTCGACGGTGTACCTGATGACGTCCGGGCCGCCGTGGTCGAGGCCATCGGTGACATGGAGGCCAGCGTACTGATCATCGACGAGAGCGGCTTCCTGAAGAAGGGCAACAAATCCGCCGGGTGGGCCAGCGGTACTCCGCGAACAGCGTCGCCCGGTGCGGCACGACCGGTCAGCGCACGCCAGGAAGCGGGCCGCTCAGACGGCCACGATGTTCGCTGGATGCGGGAATCCTCGAGCGCACTGTTCGGTACAGTGCCAGTTTGGTCGAGGGCCGCGTACGGACGGATACAGCACACCGTTGTGGTTGAGACCGTTGGCGGTTACGCCGTTCCCGTTCCATCCAGGTACTCGTCGACGATGCGACGCACGGCCTCTGCCGCCGCAGCATCATCGCGGCGGTGCCCACCGCTCGCTCGCTCCGGATCCACGGGACCGTTCTTGGCTCGGCGCTGTGCGCAGCAGCTTTTCGGTGCGGTGCACTACGTCGAGCTGGGCGCGGTTGTAGAGGTCCCGCATGGCGGTATCGACCGTTTGCGCAGCGAAGCCCGCGCTGTGCGGCGCGTCGTCGTGCAGCGTGGTCAGTCCTGGGTGCTTGGCGCGGATCGTGCGCGCGTAAGGCGCCAGGCGCTCGGCCACGGCCCGGCGGGTCCGTTCGTCGGCGTCGGCGGACAGGTCGTCGAACTCGGCGGCCACGGGATCGGCGGGGAGGTCCTTGAGCATCTCCGCGTAGGCCTGCAGGCCTCGAGAGCTGAGCACTCGGCTCAGGACGACGACGATGGAGTGGTCGGCGTCGGACAGGTCTGCTCCGGCGGCGGCCGGGTCGAGGGTGCGCAGGGCCTGTTCGGGGTGGTCGTCGGTGTCGTTCATGGTGGCGATCTGGGGCAGGGAGAACCCGAGATCGGTGAGCCGTTTGATGCGCAGCACCCGGATGAGGTGGGCGACGCCGTACTGCTTGTAGCCGTTGGGTCGCCGCTCGGGTTCGGGTAGCAAGCCCACGTGGTGGTAGTGCCGGACCGCCCGCAGGCTGGTCCCGGCCAGTTCGGCGATCTCACGGGTGCTCCACGCCATGACCTCACTCCACACCGTGCCGCAACGGCATGGTCAAGCCCGGCGACCGCGCGTGCACCGAGACCGCGATCGATCGTCGGGCCGGCGTGAGCAGCCGCGTGCTGCTCAGCCGAGCTCGGTGGGCTGTGACGGCTGCCCGGCCCCGGCCTGCTGTGCCTCTGGACGCCCGGTGCCCGGTGTCACAGGTACTTGACCATGCCGTGACGGCACGGTCTTTCCTGGTTCGTGGCTGTGGGCGACGCCCAGGACGTCCGTGGCCCCGACATGACAAGAGGTGACCCATGAACGGCAACGCCCTGTCCCGCCGTCGCGCCGACACGGTGGCTCTGCCGGTCCGGCCGGGTGAGGGCGGATGAACGTGTTCACGAGGTACAGGCGCCGCTGGCAGGTGTCGAAGGCCAAGCCCG
>JASLAV010001085.1 GCA_030146905.1 Lentzea sp.
CCGAGGTGCGCCAGGAAGACGATGTTCGCCTCGCGCCGCCGTCGCACCAGCGAGCGCAGGGCCTCCTTCACGGGCTCCGGGTCCGAGCCGCCCTCGTCGAGCAGGTACTGGGTGTCCGGCAGGACCGCGATCGTGAACCGCTGGTCGCCGTGGTCCGGCTCCGGTGCCGCCGCCCCGGCGGTTCCGGTGCCGAGGAGGGCGGCGGTGGCAGGCGCGGCGAACGCGGCCTGCAGCAGCGTGCGGCGCCCGATCTCTGACTGTTCGGCCATGCGGGCAGCATGTCCGGCCACATCGGACTGGAGGTTGACGGGAACGGGAACAGGCGCTGAACGTTGCGAGAGCGCTCTCAGCTACCCCTGGCGGCGCACCATCTCGCTGATCCAGACCGGGGCGAACGGTGACGTGCAGTTCGGCGGCGTCGGGTAGTCCTTGAGGACCTCCAGCCGTTCGCCGATGCCGATCGCACGGGCGCGCAGGTCCGGGTGCTCGATGCCGATCTGCGCCAGGCAGTGGTTCATCGCCCACTGCAGGCGTTCGGGAGCGTCCTTCATCTCCTCCTCGATGACGTCGAGCAGACCGGGGAGGTCCAGGCCGTCCGGCTTCTTCGCGACGCGGTCGACGGTCAACGCCCAGCCGGCGCTCGCGACCACCGGGTCGGCGTCGGAGAACCACGTCCGCCGCAGTTCCTCGGCGTGAGCGCTCTTCTTCACGACGTAGTTGACGAGCCAGTCCTGGACCTTGGGACGGCGGGCCTCGCGCAGCATCGCGTCGAGCTCGTCGCGCGTGAACGCCTTGGGGCGGCAGATCAGCAACGCCAGCAGCCGTGCGGCGGTGTCACCGGTCCGCCACAGCTCGGCCGCGAGGTCCTGCTGGGTCTTGAGGCGCTTGGCCACCGCGCGCAGCTTGCCCAGGTTCACGCCGTGGTCGTCGCCGTGCTTCTCGTTGACCGCGCGTGCTTTCGGGTCCTCCAGCGCGGCCAGTTCGGCCATCACCCCGGCCACCGTCGTGCCCGCGGTTGTCGTGTCCGCCACCGTCCGACCTCCTGTTCGCCACCGAAGACGGCCAGCCTACGAGCAGGCCCGCAGCCGGGCTGACATTTGTCATCCCGATCAGGTGACCGCGGCTCACTACTGCCCACGAGCCCGCTCGACCAGGCTCAACGCCATGGAAACGGTGCTCGGAGTGCGCGGGGCGCGGCACAACTACGGTGCCACGCAAGCGTTGGACGGTGTCGACCTCGACGTCGGCGCGGGGGAGTGCGTGGCGCTGCTCGGGCCGAACGGCGCGGGCAAGACGACGCTGGTGAACCTGGTGATCGGGCTGCTCCCGGCCAAGGAGGGCGTGGTCCGCGTGTGCGGCGGTGATCCGCGCGTCGCGGCGACCCGACGGCGGCTGGGCGTGGTGCAGCAGTCGCTCGGGTTCCCGAACACGCTGAAGGTGGGCGAGCTCGTCACCGGTGCCGCGGTGCGGGCCGGCGTCGCGAGGTCGGCCGCCGGGCCGGTCATGGCCGAGCTGGACCTGACCGGCCTGGCAGGGCGGCGCGCGTCGAAGCTCTCCGGCGGTCAGAAGCAGCGGCTGCAGCTCGCCATGGCGCTGGTGGCCGATCCGCGGTTGCTGGTGCTGGACGAGCCGACCGCCGGCCTGGACCTGCCCGCCCGCAGGAGGTTCTGGCAGCTGCTCGCCGAACGCCGTGAGCGGGGGACCGGCGTGCTGATCACCACCCACCTCATCGAGGAGTCGTCGGCCGTCGCCGACCGCGTGGTGGTGATGGTCGGCGGACGCGTGCGGGCGAGCGGGACACCGGACGAGCTGGTGGCGCGGCTGCCCGACCGCACGGTGATCGCGCGGACGGCGTTGGGAAGGGCGCGGCTCGAAGCGCTGCCCGGCGTGGTGTCGGTGCGAGCCGAGGGTGAGCACGTGCACCTGGGCACTCGCGCGCCGGAGGCGTTGCTTCGGGTGCTGCTCGCGGAGGACCCCGGGCTGACCGGCCTGCGGGTCGAGAGCGCGGGGCTGGAAGAAGCAGTGGCCGGTCTGATGGAGAGGGGTGCGGCGTGAACACGAAGGTCTTCGGCGTGGAGCTCACGGACGAGCTGAGGGGTATCGTCCGCGAACCGGCCGCGTTGTTCTTCTCGATCATCATGCCGGTGGCGTTCTTCGCGCTCTTCGTGTCGCTGTTCGGGAAGTTCAGCAGCGGCGGGGTGTCCGCGGGAACCACGATGCTCGCCACGTTCGGTGCGTTCGGCGCGATCTCGGTCGTGCTCATGAACCCCGGTATCGGTGTCGCGGCCGATCGCGAACGCGGCTGGCTGCGGGCGAAGCAGGTCTCGGCCGTGCCGATCGGCGTGACGCTCGCGGCGAAGGTCGTGGCGGCGCTGCCCTACGCGCTGGGCGTGCTGCTCGCGATGACGGCGACCGCGGCCGTCACGGGTGCGCTCGACGCGCCGCTGCCCGTGGTGCTGCGGATCCTCGCCGTGCTCGTCGTCGGCGCGTTGCCGTTCGCGTTGCTGAGCCTCGCGATCGGGTTCCAGGTGGGGTCGGGTGCCGCCGCCGCGGTGCTCAACGCGATCCTGATCCCGTCGGCCGTCCTGTCGGGGCTGTGGATGCCGCTCGAGATCATGCCCGCGTTCTTCGGCGAGGTCGCGCGGTTCCTGCCCACCTACCACCTCGCACGGCTGGCGCTCGCCCAGCTGACCGGGGCGCCCGTGCTCAC
>JASLAV010000854.1 GCA_030146905.1 Lentzea sp.
ACGAGACGCGGCACGTTGTCCGGCACCTTCACGCGGGCGAACCGCTCGCCGCCGCCCTCGGGATCGCGCACGGTCACCGCGAGGTTCAGCGAGAGCCCGGAGATGTAGGGGAACGGGTGTGCCGGGTCGACCGCGAGCGGCGTGAGCACGGGGAACACCTGCTCGCTGAAGTAGTTCGACAGCCGCATCCGGTCGTAGTCGGTGAGGTCGCCCCACGTCACGATGCTGATCTGGTGCTGCTCCAGACCGGGCCGGATGTGGTCGAGGAACGCGCGGGCGTGCTGCTCGACGAGTTCCTGCGAGCGCTTGGAGATCCCCACGAGCTGCTCGCGGGGCGTGAGCCCGTCCGCGCTGCGCACCGAGAGACCCGTCTCCGCGCGCCGCTTCAGGCCCGCGACGCGGACCATGTAGAACTCGTCCAGGTTCGAGGCGAAGATCGCGAGGAACTTGGCGCGCTCGAGCAGTGGCTGCGAGGAGTCCTCGGCGAGCGCGAGCACGCGGGCGTTGAAGTCCAACCAGGACAGTTCACGGTTGAAGTACCGGTCGTCCGGGAGGTCGGTGGGCAGCGGACTCGACGTCACGGCGGGCGGTGCCGAGGGCACTCCGCGCAACGGGGCCGCCGCCGCGGGTTCACGCTCGATCTTCGCCCGCGTCGTGGAAACTCGCCGGGTCGCCGCGCGGGGCTGCTTGCGCGGGGTCGCCGCTTCCGCCTTCGCGCTGGGCGTACGGCGTCGGGAGGGGGTCGCCTTGCCGTCTGAGTTCTCCGTGCTCACGCCCCGCATTGTTCCCCACTATCGGCGTGAGCGCCCCTGCCGCGAACGTCCGACCGGTGAACTCCTCGTCACAGAACAGGCATCCGCACGGCTGTGACGACCCCGTCGGAACTACGTTCGAGGGTCACGCGCTGACCCGGACGCAGCATCCGCCAGCCACCCGCTGTGACGGCTTCCGCGCTCACGTCGAGCAGAACTCCGTCATCTCGCAGGACGACGGCGGAGCCGTCGCTGTTAAAAGTGGACACGGTCGCCTGCACGGAGCAGAACCTTAGACGTCCGGCGGGGGAGAGCGGCGCGGAACCCGTGCCGCCCTCCCCGGAGCCGTTCTACGGCCGGGCCCGCCCGACGGCCGCGAGCCGGGAAGGCTCGGACTGCGGCACTGCCTGCGGGGGCACGTCCGCGTCCCCCGCACGCCCGCGGGCGATCACCCAGCGGCCGAGGTTGATCATCGGGATCTCGACCGTCCTGTACAGCACGCTCGCCAGCGCGAGCCCCAGCGCGATGACCACCGCGGACTGTCCGAGGCCGGACAGCTCAGGCCAGAAGAACCACGCGATCGTCGCGGCGATCGTCTGCACGAGGTAGAGCGAGTAGGAGCGCTCCCCGACGAACTGCATCGGCTTCGTCGACAGGAACGTCGTGGCCGGTCCCGGTGCGATCAGGGCGGTGAGCAACACGGCCGTCGCGAGCGCGTACACCGGGATGACGAGCACGTGGCCGGGGATGCCGCGGATCCCGTCGAGGAAGCCGGCGATCGGTTTGACGCCCAGGTGCACGCCCACGAATCCACACGCGACGATCACCTGCGTGAACGGGCTCGTCAGCGGCCGTAGCAGGGCGAACCCGCGCGGGCTGTGCAGTGCGACGGCGAGCACGACACCGGTCAGGATCGAGAAGTAGTGCAGCGGCCAGCCGGGGTTGCTGTGCCCCGTGGTGAAGTTGACGACCACGAGCGCCAGCAGCATGCCGAGGACGGCGGCGCCGGCGCGGCGCTTGAGCACGACCGTGCCCAGCGCGACCGCCACCAGCGGCCAGACGACGTAGAACTTCTGCTCGATGCCCAGCGACCAGGACTGTCCGTAGGGGCTGGCGTCGGCGAACTCGTTGGTGAACGTCAGGAAGTACTTCAGCGCGGGGCCGATGCCGTTGCTGGTGAACGTGCCGTAGAACGCGGAGCCGAGCGCCGTCACGAGCAGGACCACGAAGTAGACGGGAAGGATCCGGAACCCCCGCCGCAGGTAGAACTCCTTCAGCGAGATCCGGCCGTTCCTGCGCTCCTCGCGCAGCATCAGCGTGGTGATGAGGAATCCGCTGAGGACGAAGAACATCTGGACGCCGGCCCAGCCCTGCAACCAGTCAGGGCCGCCGTAGTGGAAGAAAACGACCAGAACCGCGGCTATGGCGCGAAGGCCGTCGAGAGCGGGAAAGCGGCGCAACGCCAGGTAGTCGGCGTGCGTCAACGAATTCATGCAGGTACACCTCTGGGCACAGCGTCGGGGAAGCGACGTCGGGGGAAACGTCGGCATGAGGGCATACGGATGTAAAGGTGCCGGGGTTCCCCGTCACGTTGTCCGGACCAACATTTTCGTGTCGTTCGTCACGTGTCAGCATCGGGGCAGAGGGGAAAGTGTCGCCAATGGCGTTGCCGCCGCTCTACGCCACCCCTGTTGTGTCAGTGCTCCGCCGTGCACTTCCAGCCAGTAGGCGCCGTCAGACGTGTGCATCGTCGCGCCGCTGCGGATGTCCGTGACGTAGGAAGACTCCGACTGCCACGACACGAAGTCGCCACTGACCCGCGGGAACACGATGCCCTCCGTCCTGGGCACCCCCTTGATCCCGGCTAGCTCGCGCGGTTCGGTCCAGCCGTCGCGCCAGCCGAACAGCGAGTCGTCCTCGACCCACACCACCGTGCGGCCGTCCGACGCGACGCCTCCGCTGGGCTTGGCGTTCCTCAGCTGCTCCGGCAGCGCCGCCTCCGCGCGGAACCCGCCGTCCTGCGACCACACGACCGCGCCGTTGAGGAACACCGGTTCCCTGCCCTGGCCGACGATCCTGTCCTTCTTCTTGGCGAGGTCGTAGACGTGGACGCCCTTGCTGTCGGTCCACGCGGCCCTGCCGCTGTGCACGACGGCGCCGTCGGACCCGATCCGGACGGGCGCGCCGTCGTTGCGCGAGTCCCACGCGTAGGTCGTGGCGGTGCGGTCGGACGGGTTCTGGCTCGTGGAGAACGTGACCCAGCGGCCGTCGAACTCGACGCCGAAGAGCTGGGCGTCGTCCTTCACGGCCATGACCTGCTGGCGCTTCGCGTTGTCGTGCAGCACGAGTTCCGTCGTCCTGTTGCGCGTGGTCTTCACGAGCGTCACGTCGGCGTTCTCGTTCGCGGCGACGACCGTGATCTTCTCGTTCGGGCCCGCTTCCGTCGTGTTGCGAGCCAGCGCGTCCTTCCAGTCCTGGGGCAGGTCCGCGTGGCACGAGTCGAGCGTGCTCGGCGCGGTGTAGTCGGAGGGTCGGTCGATCGGCACGGCGGCGACACAGCCCGCGATGGCCGTGATCGCCGCCAGCGCGATGAGCGCTCGCATCAGTCTCCCCAGTAGTGATCACCTCGGTGACCCGGAGGACGCGTGGCGGTCGTTCAGGTTGTCCAGGCGGGCAAGGCGTTCGCGGTGTGGACGCCGAGACCCAGGCCCAGCGCGAGCCGCAAGTCCTCCTCCGTGTCCACGTCGCAGCGCAGCGACGGCCACGGCCCGATCAGGGCGGCCGCCCCGGAGCCGCGGTGGTGTCCCGCCGACCCGACGCCGAACCTCGGGTCGAGCTCACCGCCGGGTGCGGCGAGGAGCAACGTCGTCCCGGTGCCCTGCCGGTCGGGGACGAACGCGCGGCGGTCCCCCGCTGCCTCGAGCGCGGCCTGCAGCTCGTCGGACCTGAGCGCGGGCAGGTCGGCCTGGAGCGCGCCGACGCGGTTCGGCCGGAGCGTGCGCGCGCCGTGCGCCAACGCCGCGTTGAGCCCGGGCTCCGCCGGCTCCGGCAGCGACTCCACGCCCAGCGCCGCCATCTCAGCGGCCACCGCCGGATCCGATGTGATCGTCACCACCCGACGGACGGCGGGCGTCGCGATGGCCGCGCTCACCGTGTCCATGGCGAGAGCGAGCGCCAGTGCCGCGTGCGACACCGGATCTCCGCCGGTGGCGCTGGTCAGCCGGGTCTTCGCCCTGTCCAGGGTCTTGACCGGGACGACGAGGTCGACTTCATCCCTCACCTCGTCATACTCCACGATCCGGCGACTACTGTGCTCGTGGGTCCAGCGTCAGCAGGTGAGGAGAAGTCCACGTGGCCAAACGCGAGAAGGG
>JASLAV010000860.1 GCA_030146905.1 Lentzea sp.
CCTCCTACACGCCGACGCTGGTCGAGCTGGGCCCGCCGATCCGGCTGGTGGACCTGACGCGGGCGCCCGTGACGGCTCGGCGGACCGAGGCGATCGCACGGACCGAGGGCGTGGTGTTCAGCATGGGGGCCAACCAGCAGGGGCTGACCAGGGCGCGGCCGTGACCACCCGAAAGGCTGGAAGTGGTTTTCGGCTCAGGCGCGAATGGCCAAATCCTGCTGCGCGCTCACCGTTAGGATCCGGAGATACGACTGGGAGGAGGTGTCGCGATGGTCGACAAGTTCCATGATCCGCTTTTGACCCCGAAGGAGACTGCCCGGCATCTCCTGATCCCACGGTCCACCTTGTACTACTGGTTGGACGAGGAAGCTGACGGAACACCGCTTGTGCACAGGGTGACCCCAGAGCGCCGCGGGTGGCCTTCGGTGCCGTTCGTCGCGGTGGTCGAGGCTTACGTGCTGCGGTCATTGCGCGATCTTGGTCTGCGCAAGCACAAGATTCGTGACGCGGCCGAGGCTGTGCGGAGAGAGTTCGGGACTCCGTACGGACTTGCGACGCGCAAGATCGTGACAGACGGTGTCGACATCTTCCTGGAATACGCCGACGGCGACATCGCGCGCGTCGACGATCAACAGCGTCCCATCCGTGAGGTGCTGGATGGCTACCTGCGGTACATCGGTTGGGACAGCGGCGATGAGTTCGCCTCAACGCTCAAGCTCCGGCAGTACCCGGACGTCGCACCTGTGATCATCGATCCCCGTTTCGGCTGGGGTGCACCGGTGATCGAGGCGAATCACGTTCCGGTGGAAGCCGTCGTGAACATGTGGCTTGCCGGTGACTCTCTCGAAGACGTCGCTTACGAGTACGACCTCACTCCCGAACAAGCCGAGTCGATCTGCCGAGCCGCCCAGCGTGACGTCGCCTGAGTTCTTCCTCGACCGTGGCCTGGGCCGCGGCGTCGCCGACGGCTTGCGTGATCTCGGCTGGCAGATCCACCGCATCGTGGACCACTTTCCCGATGACGCACAGCAGACCGATGACGAGGTCTGGCTTGAGTACGGGCTGGAGCGCGGCTGGGTACCGATGTGCAAAGACGGTCGGATCAAGGGCCGTCGTTCGGAGCGGGCCCCGAACGAGGAACGTGAGGCTGTTCTCTTCTACCTGGACAACCAGCAGCTTCGTCGGACAGAGATGATCAATCGCTTTCACGGTGCAAGAGACGCGATTCACCGAGCGGTCGCGCGTGGCGGCCCGGCGATATACGCGGTCTCCGCGGAAGGAGTTCGCCGGACTTGGCCATGAGTGTCGACCGGCTCACCGACTGAGCTTGCTCAACACCCGGCCGTACCTGTCGGCCCACGCCCGGTCGGCGCTCTCGAACTCCCCGACGCGGTCCGGCACGGGCGCCTTCGTGAGCACCGGCAGGTACCCGTCCACCGGTACCAGCGAGTCGCTCGTCACGTCCCCGTCCAGCAACTGCAGCGTGGCCAGCCCACACGCGTAGTCGAGCTCCGGCAACGCCGCCGCCAGCGCCACCCCGGCAGCCATGCCCACCGACGTCTCCAGCGCCGACGACACCACGCACGGCAGCCCGCACGCCTCGGCCACCTCGAGGGCCCTCCGCACGCCCCCGAGCGGCGCCACCTTGATCACCGCGATGTCCGCCGCGCCCGACACCGCCACCTTGAGCGGGTCCTCGGCCTTGCGGATCGACTCGTCCGCGGCGATCGGCACGCCTGCCTTCCTGCGCACCGCGGCGAGCTCGTCCAGCGTGCGGCACGGTTGTTCCACGTACTGGAGGCCGCCGGCCGCCCTGTCCATGGCCTTGATCGCCGTGACGGCCGTGTCGACGTCCCACAGCATGTTCGCGTCGACTCGCACGAACCCACGTGGGCCCAGTGCGTCGCGGACCGCTTCGAGCCGTTCGCAGTCCTCCGCCAGCGTCGACTCGGCCACCTTCACCTTGGCCGTCGAGCACCCCGAGCGCGCCACGATCTCGTGCGCCTTCTCCGGGCCGACCACCGGAACCGTGCAGTTGACCGGGATCCGTGAACGGACCGGCGCCGGCCAGCCCTCGTTCGCGGCCTCCAGCGCGCACGCGAGCCACGCCGTGGACTCGTCGTCGTCGTACTCCTCGAACGGGCAGAACTCGCCCCACCCCGCCGGTCCCTCGATCAGCAGGCCGGTGCGCTGGGTGATGCCGCGGAAACGGGCGCGCATCGGGATGGAGTAGGCGTGCACGTGCCGATTCAAGCGCACTTCTGGAACTCCAGCGAATGCCCGCTACCGCGCAGGTTCACGGTGCCGACCGGCTGGACACCGAGCAACGTGCAGACGATCTGCTGGACGGCCAGGTGGCTGAGCTGCGAGACGTCGCCGGAGATGTGCACGTCGAGCCCGTTGGCGACCCGGTCCACGATGGCGGGCGCGGCGTCGAACGGGACCTCGGTGGTGAAGCCGCGGGACTTCTCGGCGTCGGTCGGGCCCTGAGCCAGCAGGCTGATCACGTCGTACCCGCTCAGGCCGCCCTGTGGCCGGCTGACCGGGACGACGTCGCCGCCGGAGACCCAGAAGAGCGACGGCGAGGTGTTCTCGACGGGACCGGTCGGGGCCTGGAGGCCGGGAATCGGGTCGGTGGGCCGGATGCCGCACCCGGTGAGCACGGCGAGGGCCAACGCGACCAGGCCGAGCTTGCGCAGAACACCGCGCCGAGGTGCGCTCCCCACGGCGGCGTTGAAGATTTCGAACCTCACGACTTGCTTCCTCGGGGTGGCCGTGGCGAGAGCGTCGCTGTGCGAAGGGGCCGCGGAGCCGGACAGGGTCATCACCGCCCGCCGCCTGAGCGCGGTCGCGGCGCTTCGGCACCAGCCGTGCGCGCCACGGTGGGCTGAATCGCGGCGAGGGCGAGCGCGACCAGGCCGAGCTTGCGCAGGGGTCCCCTCCAGGGGGTCCCCCTGTTTCCATTCTCCCAGCCGGCACCGACAGTTTTCGGCTTCACCGCTCACCCCCCAGCGGCAGCCGCAGCGTGAACAGCGCCCCGCCCCCAGGCCGGTTGGCGGCGACCAGCGTGCCCCCGTGCAGCCGGGCGTTCTCCCAGGCGATGGCCAGCCCGAGCCCGCTGCCCTCCGACCGCCCCCGAGCCGAGTCGGCCTTGTAGAACCGCGCGAACACGTGCGGCAGCACCTCCGAGGGCAGTCCTGGGCCCGAGTCGGCCACCTCGATCACCAGGAACGAGTCGGTTACGGACAACCCGACGGTCACCGGTGGTGAGCCGTGCCGCAGGGCGTTGCCGACCAGGTTCGCCACGATCACGTCGAGC
The DNA here is from genome assembly GCA_030146905.1 of Lentzea sp. The sequence continues at coordinate 3,320 of JASLAV010000860.1, forward strand.
CGTCGCGGGTCGAGCCGGGCGCGCACCCCTGACGGCAGCGTCGCCGTCACGTCCGACGAGAACCCGCGCATCCGCAGGCACGAGAGCACCACCTCGGCCACGTCCACGTCGTCCAGCGCCAGGGCCGCTGTGCCCGAGTCGAAGCGGGTGACCTCGATCAGGTCGTTCACCAGTCGTGTCAGGTTCTGCGTCTCCCGGTTCACCAGCCGTGCCGCCTGGCCCGCCACGCCCGGCAGTGAGGCCGTTTCGGCGTCCAGCAAGTCCGTCACGGCGGTCATCGCGGCGAGGGGGGTTCGCAGTTCGTGCGACACGTCTGCCACGAACCGGCGTGCGTCTGCCTCCATGCGGCGCAGCTCGCCGACGTGGTGCTCCAAAGAAGAAGCTGTGCTGTTGAACGTCGTCGAGACGGACGCCAGCTCGTCGCGGCCCCGCACGGGCACGCGTGCGGTGAGGTCGCCCTGGCCGAGCTGCCAGGCCGCCAGCTGCAGCTCGCGGACGGGGCGGAGCACACCCCGTGAGGCCAGGAAGCCCAGGGCCAGTGCCAGGACCAGGCCCGCGCCACCGATCAGCCACGCGTTGCGGGCCAGCTCGCCGACGAACTCGGTCTCCGACGTGAACGGCCGCAGCACGTACACCTCGATGCCCGACGGCCCGCCGGTGGACGTCACCCGCAGCTGCATCCCCACCACCAGCCACACGCCGTCCCCGTACGGCACGCGTTGCCAGCCCACGCGTCCTGACGACACCAGGCGGCGCAGCTCGGGGGTGATCACCGAGGTGTCCATGCCGCCGGCGGAGATGCCGTTGCCGTACGCCACGGCCGCGTCCTGGCGTCCGGAGACGCGGCCGGCGATGCGCTCCAGAGCGGCGGCCGAGAGCGGTCTCGTGGACAACGGGTAGAGCTGCTCGACGCGGTTCGTGATCTCGATGACGGCGTTGTCCTGGGCGCGCTGCACGATGGCGTCGCGCGCACGGACGTAGCCGGCGCCGGCCACCGCCACGGCCGTCACGACGCTCAGGAACCCGAACGCGAGCAGCAGCCGCAGGCGCAGCGTCACAGCGGTCCGAAGCGGTAGCCGAAGCCGCGCACGGTCTGGACGTACACGGGTGCCGCGGGGTCGTCCTCGATCTTCGAACGCAGCCGCTGCACGCACGCGTCGACCAGCCGCGAGTCGCCGAGGTAGCCCTGGTCCCAGACCGACTGCAGCAGCTGCTGGCGCGACATCACGCGGCCGGGTGACGACGAGAGCTCCAGCAGCAGCCGCAGCTCGGTCGGCGCCAGCGACACCGGGCGGCCGAGGCGGGTCACCACGAGGCCGTCGCGGTCGATCGTCAGGTCGCCGTGGCGCTCGGCCGCCACCTCGACCACCGAGACGGTCGACCGGCGCAGCACGGCGCGGATGCGCGCTTCGAGGACGCGTGGCTGGGCGGGTTTGGCCACGTAGTCGTCGGCGCCGGCCTCCAGACCCGCGACCACGTCGATGTCGTCGTTGCGCGCGGTCAGCATGATGATCGGGAGGTCACCGGACGCGCGGATGCGGCGGCACACCTCGAAGCCGTCGACGCCGGGCAGCATCAGGTCCAGCACGACGACGTCCGGCGCGACGCTCGTCAGCAGTTCGAGGCCCTCCTCGCCCGTGCACACCGCGTCCACGGTGTGTCCCTGGTAGGTCAGGGCGAGCGACAGTCCCTCGCGGACCGCCTCGTCGTCCTCGATCAGCAGTACGCGCGGCATGCCCTCCAGCCTTCCCGACGGGTCTCATGGGGACGTTCGTGCGACGTCATCGTTGCGTAACGACGTCCCGTGCGCAGTGGTTGGAGGGCCATCACGCCGGCCAGCAGGTCAAGCACCCAGCCGCTTGCGCACCCAGCCGGAAG
>JASLAV010000889.1 GCA_030146905.1 Lentzea sp.
GACGAGGTGGGTCTGCCCGCGACCGCCGTGGTCCTGTCCATGGAGCCGATCAGCGAGGACGCCACGGTCCGCGTCCGGCTCCTGATCAAGGGCCCGGACGTGCCCGAGTTCGTGATCGAGCACGACGCCAGGTACGACCCCAGCCTGAGACCGGGGAACAAGCTCGTCGCTGCTGTCGATCCCGACGACCACCGTGACTTCGAACTGGACTACCAGTTCCGTGTCTCGGAGGGTTCACCCCGGAATCGGTCCTGTGAGCTGATCGCCAGGACCTCGCCCGCCGACTGGGGCATCACCGCGTTCTCCACCTGGTCGTTGTCCAAGCTGCGCGACCACCCGCCCGACGACGGACGCGTGATCTGCCTGGACGAGTTCGGTCCTCTGAACCCAATAATGCCGCGCAGGGGAAACCTGGCGGCCCGTCACGTCGCCGCGCCGATCACGGGCCACCTGCAACCGTCGGCACGGCGTGATGCGCATGCTCGCCGCGCTGGACCTCGCCACCGGGAAGATTCTCTACCGGATTCGGCGCCGCAAACGGCACCGTGAGTTCCTCGACCTGCTCAAAGCCCTCCACACACGCTGGCCCGGTCAGCGGCTCTACCTGGCCATGGACAACTTCTCCTCGCACCGGCGCCCCGACGTCCGGAACTCGCCATCGCCACGCTGAGGCAACTCTGATCAGGTGGTGAACAGCCACAGGTGCACGATCGAGTTCGCCGGGTCGGTGCGATCGACGAACACCTGCCGGTTCACGGTCTGCTTGCGATCGCCCTCCGGCGGCAGACTGTCATCCGCGGCGACTACATCGGTTGCCTTGCTCAGGTCGAACCCGTCCATCGGTTTCCAGGTGTAAGGCCCTGGATCGGGCACGAGCGGCGCCGTGAACCTCGAAGCCGACAGCAGAGCGGAGACGTCGCTGGAGGGCGTGCTCAGCACCAACCTGTACAGCTGGTCGATGCCCCTTTCATAGCTGGTACCGAGCACCTTCGCCGATGCGGGGAGCACGATGCCGCCGAACCGCAGCGCGTCGTCGGCGGACTGGCTCGGTGCGGGCGTCCTGTCCTGCTCCTCAGGTGTGGGTGTGCAGCCTGCCACGAGCACACCGACGAACAACAACACAGTCAGCAGACTCCGCACCATCAGCACCCCTAGGTCGGTCTGGTCGGCCGGCGGCTCCGGCAAGCCACGCGGTTGGCCAGGCTCAAGACGGACACTCAGGCCTCAGCGCGGGTCCACGCCAGGCCGTCCTTCGCCGGCATTATTTCGTTCTGGACGAGCTTCTCGGTCGTGACCCCGTAAAGGGCGTGGTCCTTGAGCTCGTTGCCGGTGCTGAACGTGTCACCGATCAACCGGGAGGAGATCAGCGGGTTGATCCGGTCGTCGGCGTCCGCCAGCCGGTCCACCGCCCGGTCGAGATCGGCCGCTGCCGCGTGCCAGCGCTCGCCGAACTGCTCCGGTCGCACCCCGGCGTCGCTGGCGCGCACCAGGAACACCAGAACCCGGACCGCAAAATGGATACTCACATGCGATTGAGGACACAGTCGAGCAACGCAAGCGGCTCTCACCGCTCACACAACTCGCCAACCACCACCCAAAAACTTCTGCTACTCGCTGCCGAGCCTGCCCTGAGCACCGGTTCAGAAGTCGTCGAGATGAGCGAGGACTTCCTCGAAGGTCACCTGGGCGAGCCGCCCGCCGCGTTCGGTGCTCCAGTCGACGGCGAGTTCCGCGATCAGGGAAGCGGTTGTCGTGGTCAGTGCGCCGACGCGTTCCCACGCTCGCACGGCGACCTCCTCGGCGGTGCGGCTCGGCGACCCGCCGGCGTCCTGGACGACCTTCACGGTGAACCCGGCCTCGGTCATGCTGATGGCCGGCGCAACGGTGCACACGTCGTTGGTGACGCCGGCGAGGATGACGTGCCGGCGCTCGCCCGCGGCGGCGAGGGCGGCGGCGCGGAAGTCGTTGTCGTCCCACGCGTTCGCGACGCCGCTGCGGCGCACCCGCCGCTCGTACTGTTCCGGCAGGATTTCTCGCAGCACCCCGATCAGCGGTCCCTGTGCCTTGTCCTCCTGGCTGGAGGTCAGCACGACGGGCATGTCCAGCACCTTCGCAACGCGCGCTAGGGCACGGGCGTTCTGCACGATGCCGGCGCGCTGCACATTGCGCACGAAATCCAGCGTGCCCTCCTGGTGATCGATGAGAAGCATGAACGTGTCATCGGGGGTGAAGCGGATGTGCTTTTCGGCCATCGTCTGGTCCTTTCGCGTTCCGCGAGGTTCGTGCCTCGCGAGTCAGTTGGGCGGCCTCGATGTAGGCGGGGACGGTAGAGCGCGCTCTGGACCTGCTCAGATCGACTTGAGCACCCGGACGCGGTCGGCGACGGCGCGGCGGGCGACGTCGGAGTCGAAGGCGATGGCGTCGAACTCGTGCGGCACACCGGGGTGGAGGTGGAACTCCACGGTCACGCCGGCGCGGCTGAGCTTGGTCGAGTAGGCGGTGTTCTCGTCGCGGAACAGTTCGTGCGTTCCGACCTCGATGTACGCCGCCGGAAGGCCGGTCGCGTCTCCCAGCCGCGCCGGCGCCGCCGTGGGCGGCACGTCGGCGCCTCCGACCGCGTTCCCGAGGAAGGCCCGCCACCCGGTGACGAGGTCGCCGTAGTTGTAGACGAAGGGCGCGAGGTGCGGGTCCGGTGCGCTCGTGCGGTCGTCGAGCATCGGCATGATGAGGATCTGGCGGGCGATTCGCGGCCCGCCCCGCTCTCGCGCGAGGATCG
>JASLAV010000897.1 GCA_030146905.1 Lentzea sp.
CCGCCATCAGCTCTTGATGCCTCCGTGGAATCGGAACCCGTACCGCTTGCTCACGAACAGGTACAGCACGACCACCGGGATCGAGTACAGCAGCGAGAACACCGGGATCACCGTCAGGTTGGCGCTGCCGCCCTCGTCGTACAGGGTCCGCAGCAGCACCGCCGCCGGTTGCTGACCGACGTCGCGCAGCAGCAGGAACGGCAGCAGGAAGTTGCCCCAGGCGTTGACGAACGCCCACACGAAGATCGTCGCGACGCCGGGCCGCGCGACCGGCAGCACGACGTGGCTCAGCACCTGGCGTGGTGAGGCGCCGAACACCCGTGCCGACTCCTCGTACGAGCGCGGCACGGCGTCCATGAAGTCCTTGAGGATGAAGATGGCCGCGGGCAGCATGCCGCCCGCGATCACCAGTGCCGTGCCGAACTGCGAGTTGATCAGGCCGAGCTGCAGCATCATCACGAAGATCGGCACCATCGCGGCCGTGCCCGTCACGACCGAGGACAGCAGCAGCAACAGGTACAGCAGCAGGTCCCTGCCGGGAATCCGCACGCGCGACAACGCGTAGGCCGCCAGCGCCGAGAGCACGGTGGTCACGACCGTCGCGACCACGCACAGGACCAGCGAGTTCACCAGTGAGGACAACGCGTACGGGTGGTCGAAGGTCGCCGCGACGTTGCTCAACGTCCAGTCCGGCCACCTCAGCCCGAGACCGGGCTTCGAGTCGAACGGCGCGGAGGCGAGCCACAGCATCGGCACCGCGAAGAACGCCAGCACGACCGTGATCAGCACGTAGAAGCCGATCCGCCGGAGGATCCACAGTGGACTCATGCCCGCCTCCGCAGCACCCTCAGGTACACCAGCGCGATGGCCAGGTTGCCCAGCAGCAGGAGCATCGACATCGCGGACGCGTACCCGAGCTGCCCGCTCTCCAGCGCCTGCCGGTAGATCAGCACCGGCAGCACCTCCGACTGGTGGTTCGGCCCGCCGGAGGTCAGCAGGAACGGCGTGAAGTCGTTGGCCGTCCACAGGCTGATCAGCAGCGTGTTCGTCAACACGTGCCCTCGGATGTGCGGGAACACCACGTCCCGCACGGTCTGCCAGCCGGACGCACCGGCCAGCCGCGCCGTCTCCAGCTGCGACGGCGGCACAGCGGCCAGCGCCGAGGTGTAGAGCAGCATCGAGAACGCCGTGCCGCGCCAGACGTTGAAGATGATCAGACTGGTCATCGGGTACTGCACGAGCCAGGACGTCTCGGGGGAACCGAGCAGCAGGCCCAGCGTGCCCGTGTCACGGCTGAGCACGGCGAACCACAGGAACGCCACGACCGTGCTGGGCAGGATCCACGAGAGCAGCACCAGCCCTTCGGTCGTCCGCCGCAGCCACGGGCCGGCCGACCGCAGCAGCCACGCCAGCGCGAAGCCGAGCACGTTCTGCCCGATGACCGCGGAGAACAGCACGAACAGCGCCGTCAGCCACACCGAGTTCGTGAACAGCGGGTCGCGGACGGCCTCGACCACGTTGTCCAGCCCGACGACCCGCGGGTTCGCCGCGGCGGGACCGGTGAGCTGGTAGTTCGTGATGCCGATGTAGAGCGTCCACAGCGCGGGGAAGACCAGGAAGACCCCGATCAGCACCAGCGCCGGCGCGACGAACCCGACGGCGCGCCGGACGCCCAGCCCCGAGCTATCCAACGTTCCCCTCGCCGACCGCCTTCACCAGTGCCTCGCGGTACGACCTGGCGGCGTCGTCGGGACTCCTGCCGGACACGACGTCCGCGGTCGCCTGCTGCAGCGCGGCCGACACCTTGGGGTAGTCGGCGAGACCGGGCCGGTACCGGGTGATCGGCAGGACCCGCTCCGAGATGAAGGTCAGCACGGGGTCGCCCTTCAGTACCTCGTCGTTGACGTCCTGGCGCTGGGTCAGCTGGGCCGTACCCGCGAGCGACTCCTTCACCGCTTCCGCGGAGTTGAGGAACTGCATGAACTCCCAGGCCTGCCGCGGGTACTTCGTGTTGGGGTTGATCACCCGCACGCCGCCGCCGGACATGCTCACGAAGTCCTGGCCACCCACGCCCGCCTTCGGCTGCCTGGCGGGAACGAGGGCCCAGCCCACGGCGGTGTCGCGGTCGGCCATCTTCGCGACGCCGTTGCGCGGCTCCACCACCGAACGCCAGAAGTAGTCGCTCTCCAGCAGCAGGCCGATCTTGTTCTCGCTGAACAGCTGGAACGACCGCTGCCTGCCGTTGGCCTCCTGCTGCAGCACCGGGTCGCCGAGCCCGCCGCCGTAGATCTCCTGGTACAGACCGAGAACGTCCTTGACGTTCGCCGAGTCCCCTTGCCACTTCCCGTTCTCGTAGACGGGCTTTCCGGTGCCGACGAGTGCCGGCAGCACGCCCTGCATCGTCGTGGCCTCGCCCATCGCGCTGCCGGCGTTGAGCTGGATCGGCGTCACGCCGGGCAACGCCTTCAGCTTCGCGCCGGCGTCGAGCACGTCCTGCCAGCCGCGGGGCTGCCAGTCTGCGGGCAACCCCGCCTGCGCGAACAGCTTCTTGTTGAAGAACAGCACACGTCCGTCGGTGCCCATCGGCACGCCGTACCGCTTGCCGTCGAACTCGCCGAGTCCCTGCACCGCCTCGGGAATCTGGTCCCAGCCGTCCCACGCGGTGTCGCCGACCACCTCGTCCAGCGGCTTGACCTGACCGGCCTGGGCGAACTCGCCGAGCCAGATGCCGTCGATCTCGATGATGTCGCCACCACCGCCGGTCTTGAGGTCGAGCGCGACCTTGGTCTTGAAGTCCTCGTCGCCGGTGCCGTTCTGCTCGAACCTGACCGTGGCGGTGACGCCCTTGGCCTTCTGCTGTTCGGTGAACCTGGGGATCACCCAGTTCTGCAGCCAGTCGGCCCCTCTGGCGTTCTTCCCGCCCTGCGCCGCGTTGGCGACGATCGTCAGGGTGATCTCCTTGGCGTCGGCGTTCCTGCCCCGATCGCCCTCCTGTGTCTGCCCGAGACAGCCCGCGAGCAACCCGCACGCCGCCAGCAGCCCGAACGTCGTCGTTCGCCGCATCCGTGATCTCCCCACCCAGAGGACCAGCCGGTACGTCAGGGACCAACATGGCACCCGATCACCCCGGCCACAAGCTCTCAGCACCCTCTCAGCGGGCGGCTGCGAGGTTGGCCCGCGAAGGGGGTAGATCAACAATGCTCTTGCTGACGGCGGCCGTGCTCGTCGCGTCGACACTGGTGTCACCACAGGTCAGCGGCCCGTTCCCGGTGGGGACGTTCGACGCCCACCTGGTCGATCCGGCACGGCTCGACCCGTTCCAGCCGGTGAAGAACCGGGAAATGATGGTGACCATCAGCTACCCGGCCCGGCGCGCGGGACAGCAGGCTCCGTGGCTCGCTCCCGGTCTCGCCGCTGCCACCGACCCGATCCTGTCGAGCCCGGCGTTCCGGCGGGAACCGTCGACTGGTCCGGCACGCGGCGGCAGGCCCGTGTGGACGCTCCCGCTGTACCGGGCAGGTGGCAGGTGGCAGGTCGACGACAGCCCGGCGACGATGAAGAAGGTCATCGACACACGGGTCGCGGGCCTGCAGTGGTCGGTGCCGCAGATCCCGGAGGTCATCAGGGGATCCGCCTGGTGCGGTGACGTCCGGAGATCAAATACCGTGGCACGGTGACCGATCGACGCACCGTGCTGAAGTCCCTCGCCCTGCACCCGGCGAGCGGGAGCAGG
>JASLAV010000736.1 GCA_030146905.1 Lentzea sp.
TCACATCAAGCAGATCGGCGAAGGTTTCCTGCCACGCGGCGTTGGTCGACTCGGTATCCGAGGCGATGACGTAGTGCATCGTCCTCACCTGGCCAAGGGCGAATGTGGAAGGATTCGAGGTCGTCCGAGGTGAGGCAGCACGGATGTCGGCAGGGCCACCCCTCCGAGCCCTCCTCTCACGTCGGCGACGTGAGGCAGGACCGCATCGCTGGGGATCAGGTCCCTGTTGATGATGGTGCGCACGATGGTGTAGGGCCCTTCGTCCGGCCAGTTCCGATACGCTTCCCGGCCGTAAGCCGCCGCGCCCTCCGCAGTGTACGAGAAGTACTTCGACTCAATTCCCCGAGGGTTGCTGAACCCGCGGTTCGAATGTATGTCCTGCAGCTCACCTTCCTTGACCGCCCGGTAGATGTAGATTTCGTTTTCCTTGAGCTTGCGCTCCGGACAGTCACCCACCAATCCGAGCGGGTCGACCCAGTTGAGCGGGTTGAGCACATACGAGTGCGCCCGAAGGCCACCTCCCACTCCGAGCGGGTCGCCGGACCGATAACTCCCGGACTCGGGGTCGTAATAGCGGTGGTAGTTGTAGTTCTGGCCCGTCTCGGCGTCGTGGTACTGGCCGGGGAACCGCAGCGGGCAGTACGCGCGTTGCCGTGCCGCGGTGAGCGGCGTGCCCCACACCGTGGTCACTTGCCGCCACGCAAGCTCGCCTGCGGCGTCCACCAGTTCCATCGGTGTGCCGACCAGGTCGGTCACGATCGCGTAGAACTGCTGGTCGATCCACTCCTGAGAGGCGGTTCGCACCCGCTCGGCCTGCGTGACGGGCGTGAACCCGCCCGGCTGGTAGTCCCACGTCGTCGTGTGCCCGTTGGACTGCACCTGTTCGGCCAGCGTTGTGCCGTCCCAGAAGAAGTCCACCCGGTCCCGCGGCCCCACCTTGGCGATGCGGCGTCCGAGCGGGTCGTACAGGTATCGCCAGGTCGCACCGTCCGGCGTCGTCACGGACACCAAGCGGTCGTCGCTGTTCCACCGGTATCGCCATGCCCGAGTCCGGCCGGACAGCGTGCGGGACACCCGCTCGGTCACCCGCCCCTGCGCGTCGTGGGTGTACCTCGTGCCGCCGGCACTTCGGATCAGCGTCCCCTCGTGGGAACGAGGACCGGGCACGGGCAGCGGGCCGGTCGCGTGGCTGATGTTGCCGCTTGCGTCGTACGCGTACTCCTCGCGGTGATCCGATCCGTGCACGCCAGTGACCCGTCCGAGCGGGTCGAGGTCGAACCGGCGCACGCCCGCGAGCTGGTCCACGATGTTCGTCACCGCGCCATCGCCGCGGTAGGTGTAGGCGCGGCGCTGGACGAGCCGCTGCTGATCGGTCACCGCTTGAGTGTGCAGGCGGTGGTCGGCGTTCCAGGTCTGGGTCAGCCCGAACTCGCCCAGCCGCCGTGACACCTCGCGTCCGGCGCTGTCGTAGCCGAACGTCAGGTGCTGCCCAGCGGCACGCAGACCCACGGGTTGTCCCACGGCGTCGTACTCCCACAAGGACTCCGCCCCGCTGGGCGTCACCCTCCTGACGCGGTGGCCGAGCGAGTCGTAACCGGACGTCGTGGTCCGGCCGTTCACGGTCTCCGCGACGACGCGGCCGAGAGCGTCGCGGAGGAACCGCACGTCCGCGTCCTGGTTGGTCGCGCTGACCAGGCGATCGGCCTCGTCGTAGCCGAACGTGGTGACACCGTCCTCGGACCGTCGTTCGGTCACCCGACCCAGCGGGTCGCGGAGGAACGTTGTGGTCTGGCCCGCGCCGTTGGTGCGGGCCACGAGCTCACCCGCCGCATCCCGCGCGTACGTCACGGTCCGACCGTTGAAGTCGGTCTCCGCCACGAGACGGCCCGCCGGGTCGAAGTCGTACCGCCACACCAGGCCTGCGGGATTGGTCACGCCGACGAGCTGGAGGTTCGTGTCGTGGTGGAACTCGGTCCTGGCACCGTCCGGCGTGGTCTTGGCCGTCGGCAGGTTGAAGTGGGTGTACTGGACGCGGGTCGCCTGGCCGAGTACGTCCAGGTGCTCCACCATGTTGCCCTCGCCGTCGTACCGCCAGCGCTCAGTCGCGCCGCCGGGGAACGTGCGCAGGGCGAGCTGCCCTTCGACGGTCCAACCGAGCCTGGTCACGCCACCGACCGGGTCGGTGATCGAGACGACCCGGCCGAAGACGTCCCGGAGGTACCGGGTGGTCGCTCCGTCTGCGGCGGTGACCTCGACGGGCAGGCCGACCGCATCGCACCGCACCCGCCTGATCCCGCCCACGGCGTCCACGACCTCCGCGAGATGGCCGCGGTCGTCGTATCGATAACGGGTGGCGCCGCCGGCCGGGTCAATCGCGGTCGTCGCGTTCCCGCTCTCGTCGTACTCCCATCGCCACACGGACATGTCAGGTCCGACGATCTTCGTCGGTTGCCGGAACTCGTTGAACTCGGCGGCCGTGCGGCTGCCGTCCGGTAGTACGAGCTCGATGAGGTTGCCCGCATCGTCGTACGTGCGAAGGGTCGTGCGTCCCAACGGATCGGTAGTCGACAGCACGCGGTCGTACTCGTCGTGCTCGGTGACAGTGACGTTGCCGAGCGGGTCGACCTCCCGCACGACCTGCTTCATCTCGTTGAGGTGGTAGGTCGTCGAATGCCCGAGCGAGTCGGTGAACACCGTCTCGTGGTCGCGGTAGGCGAACGTGCCGTCGAGAAAACCACCTGACCCGACGTTGCGCACGCAGCGACCCTGCTCGTCGTAGACGTAGCGATACCAGCCACCGTTGCGGTCCTGCCAGCCGGTGATGCGTCCGTCGGCGTCGTAGTCGAAGCCGACAGCGAGGCCGGAGGAGTTGCGCACCTCGGTCAACCTGCGTTCACCGTTGTAGGTGAACCGCGCGATCGGCACGTCCGGCTCAGCGTTCGCGAGCCACAGACTCGTGATCAGTCCATCGGCGTTCTCGACCCTGATGCGGTAGCCGCCCGAGTGGCGGATCTCGGTGAGGACGCCGTCGTTGTCGCGGTCGAGATCGATGCGATCCCCTGTGCGGTGGACGATCGAGGTCAGCGGCAGGGTCGCGCCTGCGGACGCGGTGAAGTGCCACGTCGTGCCCGCGGCCGCATCGGTGATCGCGTAACCGTCGTCGATCCGCTGCAGCGGCAGGCGCGGGCCGGCTTCCGGCAACACCGGCTCAGCGTCCGGTCGCGGGTAGACCAAGCGCATCCCGTCCGCGGCGACGAACACCAGTCCGAGAACATCGCCCTCGATCCGCTGGTCCACTGTGGATGCCCAGGACAAGCCGAACGACAGTCCGGCCCGATAGCTCGACACGTGGGTGCGTCGCAGTACCAGCGGCAGCACGCCGGGCAGGTCGACGTCCGCCTGACCCAGCACCATCTCGCCGCTCACGACGTCAACAGGGTCGTTCTTGCACTTGCGCTCGTTCTCCGGCGTCCTCGTGTCGTTCGGCTTGTCCGGCCGGTTCGGTGAAGTTTCCTGCCCCTCCGGCGTGGCGCTCTTGGCGGGAGCGCCGCTGTCCTTTGTGGATGGACGGCCGGGGCTGGGATCCGTGGTGCTGCTCGGCGTCGTGTCGGTCTTGGTGTTCGGCCGACTGGTATCCGGTGTCGTGGTGCCGGCCGGGGTCGTCGAACTGGACGCCGACGTGGTGTCAGACGAGTTCTTCACGTCCGGTGGGGGCCGCGTGTCCGAAGCCGAGGGCGTGGTCGTGTCGGCACTCGACGTCGAGGTGGTTTCTTGAGGTTTGTCAACCTTCGACGAGGGCGAGTCGATGCGGGGTTTGGTCGAGGGCGGACCGCCACCACGTGGGCCGCGGGGTGGCTTGAGCCGCTTGGCGACCTTGCTGAGCAGCCGGATCAGCTCGGGCAGCTTCTTGGCGAGCTTGGACAGCGAGCGGATCAGTTTGCCGACGAGCTTGACCACCTTCTGCAGGACGTTGCGAATCAGCTTCACCGCGGCGCGGGCGGTGCCCGGGCCCGGCGGGAGAACGGCCTCGATGAGCCCGGAGACGAGTGCGGCGATCAGGTCGCGGATCATGATGCGCACAGCAGCGACAACCTCGCCGGCCATGGTCACCGCAGAGGAGATGCCGGCGCAGGTCTCGGCGGTCGTGCGCAGGGCGTCGACCCGGTCCGCGGAAGCGACGCGATAGGCGTCGGCGGCGGCACCTGTCCACTCGGTCAGGTCGTTGGTGACGTTGGTCCTGTAGTCCTCGGCGACCTCGTTGAGCCGGTCGGCGACGTTCTGCCAAGTCTGGCCGAAGGACTTGACGACGGCGGGATTGCCAGCGAGCTTGTCCAGGGCCTCCTTGAGCGGCTCCAGGTGCTCCATGATCCAGCCGACAGCGGCCTCGATCACCATACCCAGCGCGGCGGTGGGGTCGGTCAGGCAGGCGGCCACGTCCGCGCCCAGCGTGACAACGCCGAGCCCGGCTTCCACCCAGTCGCCGCTCTCGACAGCGTCCTTGACCTCCTTGGCGTCCTCGAGCTGCGAAATACCGCTGTACCACTTGGTTTCGTCGACTGGCTTCGCGACCAGGTCGCCGCTCACCGAGCCGCGCTCCCGCCGAATCCGGTTGCCTGGGACTCATCGGTGTTCCGATACGCGGCAGCCGTGGACCGGATGTCCTGCGCATCCTCCTGCAGGCACTCGACGGCCGCCTTCAACGCGTTGATGCCTTCGTCCTCCACCGGATTGATGCACGGCGGCAGGAACTGGCAGATGATCCCGTAGGCATCCTCGGAGACGCTCACCGACGTGGCCGCTGCCAGCGCCTCCGACACCGCGGCCGCCCGGTCGTCCAGATTGCGCGCGTGCTTGTCCAGTGCTTCAACGACGACGTCGAACCCGCTTGCCATGCTTCCCCCTTGCGCGACCGCACAGGTCATTCGTCTTCGAGCTGTCCCAGCTTCAACGTCCGGTCGCCGCTGTCCGGCCTCGGATTCTCGGGCTCGGGAGCGGGATAGCGCTGCCGGTAAGACTCGATGACGTGTCGCGTCATGTCGTCGTTGCCACCGGTCTGCTCAGCGGCCTCGCGGTACCTGTCGGCAATGCGCGACTGGGCACGCAGGATGCAGGCCATGACGGTCGGTCCGATGCGCTCAGGGGGCAGCCGGGTGATCTCCGCGGTCGTGACCAGCTCCATCAGCTGTCCGTCAACGTTCACCGTGGCTGTCACGCCTGCCGGGTCGACCTCGACGATCCTCATGCCCTCGGCTGCTTGTTCCAGCTGTTCGTAGCTGGCCTGAGCCTGTTCCATCTTGCGGTCCAGCTCATCGAGCCGCCGCGCCATCTCCTCCGGATCTCCCAGATCGAGAATCCGGCTTAGGTCCTTACCGAACATAGAGTTTCCTCCCCACTCCGGAGGGTAACGAATCGAAGCGCGCCCCGTGGGCATTTCGAAGATCGTCGCGCGAGCACCACACGGCGTCCACGAGCAGGGCGCAGTTCACGATCGGTCCTGACCTGCATCAACCGGATCGTTCTACGGTTGAGCGCACTTGACGGCCGGTCAAGTGGGTTGCCATCGTCCGCGCAGCCTCTCAAGATCACTCCTTCATCCCGATGAGCGCTGACTGGCGTGAGCATTGACGAGCACACGTCGAGCCAGTGAGCCGTCGCCGGAGTGACAAGCGTTAGAGGTCGTTCGGCTGTCAGCGGCGTGGTGTGCTGTCGTGTTGATCGTCTTGACACCCTCGGGCGTCAGGATCGTCAGGGCGATGTAGTCCTTGTCCGCGGCCGTGACGTGAATGGCGGTTACCTCGTGCTGTTCGAGGTTGTCGCTCTCCCGGTGACTGCTGGCAACCTTGTCGCCAACCTCGATCTCGTCGATCCGCTTGGTGGAGCCGTCCGCCATGAGCACCGGCGTGTCACCGGTGAAGCTGTTGAGGCAGCCACCCCGACGAAACAAACCCACCTAGCTCGACAGCTCACACCAGCACGACGAGACCATCCAACCGCGGAGCGAGGCTGCATGCCGATACGTCGCAGAGCAGCCCTCGGCCGCTTCGATCAACGAAGACGACTCTGCCGCAGCCTGACGAGCAGTCCAGGACATGCGGCCCGCTTTTCGCATCCCACGAGGTTTCTCCAGGCTTGTGCGATTGGGTCAGGGACAGGTCGGGCTGAGGATCTCGTTGCTGACGCGTTTGGTGAAGCGTTGAGTTCTGGCAAGTTCCCGGGCGGCCACGCCTTCGGCTTGTTCTGTGTCTATCGCACGTTGCAGGGGAGTCAGCAGGTTCAGGACCAGCCCTTCCGCAGCCGACTTGTCCCACATCACGTCGAGGATCCGCTTGCACTCGCGCTCGGCCGTGCGGGAGGTGTGCTGGATCGGAGCCCGGCCCAGCATCCGAAGCTTGATCGCGTTGAGAATGTGAAAGCGGTAAGGAGCATAAGATTTGGGAATCCGGCCGTTGCGCAGCAACCAGTCCAGTCGGTAGAACGCGGTTGCCGCCGTGTAGTAGACGACCGGCTGGTGGCCTTCGGCGAACAGGTTCCCGCTGCCCGACGAGATCAGCGACCGGTACTGGCCGCGGCGGGTGGGTTCGCCCAGGAACATGGCCGTGTACGAGCGAATCAGCTGGGCTCGGGTGATGATGCGGGTCTTCTCGACCCTGTGGTGCTCGTACTGCTTGGATCTGCGTTCGTAGAACAGCCTTTGCTCAGAATCGCGGCTGTGCGTGAAGTAATCCTCCAGCAACCGGTGGAAGCTCTCGCGGATCGTCAAGTCTTCTTCGCTGATAGTGGTCTGGCGGTTCGTGGCCCCGACGATGCCGTTGATGACGTCTTCGTCTTGCGAGTGCACGATCCGGACGCTGACGTGCACGTTGTCGGTAAGCTCGTCCTTGTGCTCGAACAGCACGTGGCACGTCTGGCAACCGTTCACGATCTCGAAGTCGTCCAAGTAGATGTCGTCGCCCACCACGTGCAGACCGCGCGTGACTATTGTGATGCCGTTGTTCAACACGGCGAACCGCTCACGTCGCGACGGATCACGCAAGGTGTTCGCGATCTCGCGGTTCACGGGGTTGTCGTCACCGAGGTAGTCGCGGACGTTGCCGTGGAACAACGTCTTCCGCAGCCTGCCCGAATCGTCAGCGAGAATTTGCGCCACCAGGTCCCGCGCCGACAGCAGACCGAGCAGTGCCTGCTCAACGTCCGGTACCTTCGGCAACGACACCTTGCGCGGCATTGGGAACTGGACCGCCACCTTCGTCGTCGCCCGACGGTACAGCTGCCGGAGGTCGTCGCGGGTCACGCAGCGGAACTCGACCCGGTCGAAGCGGCCCAGGCTCCGCAGGCGTTCACCGGCGGATGCGGCCTTGCTCGCCACCATGTCGGCGACGCGGTCCCCTGTCGTGACGTAGTGGATGTGGAGTTCAGGCAGTGCGCCTGACAGCTTCGCGATGTTGCTGTACACCGCTTCCAGACATTCCCGAAAGTTGGTGATGTCCACAGATGCCGCGTACGGCAAGCTGCCGGTTCCGGTGATGTGGCTGAGGTTGTCGGCCAGATCGGAGATCACTCGGCTGTCGAACCCCGCCGTGGTCTTTGCCTGGATCACGACGACCTGCACGTCCACCCGGCGGGACCGCTGGATGTGGGCCCGGACGTCGGCCGCGTCCTGGAACAGGATCCCGTCGACGAGCACGCCGATCGCGTCGATGCCGAGGTCGTTGCCGCCACCCGTGCGGAACTCGTCCGGGTTGAACTCCTCTTCGTAGTACGCGTTCAGCACGCAGTACGCGGCGAAGACCTCGAACGCCTCGCTCTGGGTCAGCTCCGCGAGGGCGTAGGTCTTCTGGAACTCGTCGACCAGTCCGGCGATGATCCGGTCCATTGTGGTGGCTCTCCTCACGAAGCTCAGTCGGTGCGTGCCCGGACCAGGACTTCCTCGTCGGTGAGCGCACTAGACGGGTGGTGGCTCAGGCACATGGGCGACTTGACCTTCTGGAACGGCCTGCCTTCGGCGACCGCGTAGAACTCGCCCGCGCTCAGCCGTGAAATGTCCGGCACGGTGCTGGACTTGGCGGCAGCCATCTCCTTGGCAGCGGCCACCTGCACCGGACTGTTGATGAACCCGAAGTACTGCGTGGCGGCGTTGCCGACTATCTGGTTGTGGATCCCTTTCGGAGCCTGGGTGGCGAACACCAGGCCCAGACCGTACTTCCGCGCCTGTGATGCCAGGGCGAGCGTGCTCATGGTGCACGCGGTCATCACACCGGACGGGGCGAGCGTTTGTGCCTCGTCCATGACGAACAGACCACCGAGAGGGCGGTCACCGGCCGGGTTCGCCTTGATCCAGGCGAACATTGCCATCTGCAGCTGGTTGACGAAACCGCGGCGCTGGTCGTCGTTCCGCAACCCGATCATGCTGATCACCGAGATCCGGGCGCGCTTGCCCGGCGACGGGGTGAGCAACACACCGGGGTCCAGCGGTACGCCCGATCCGCCGAAGAGCGGGTCGTTGATCATCGCGGCGAGCAACGTCTGCGCCACGTCACCGGCGAGCGCGGTGGCGTTCGCGAGCCGCGTGACCTCCTTCGGGAGGTCGGAGAGGTAGTCCAAGAACGACCTCAAGCCCGAGCCACCGGCTTGGGCGAACGACGTCAGCGCTTCACGCAGCACGGCCTTCGTGCGCTCCGCCTTGGCCGTCGAACCGTCGGCGCGAGCACGTGGTGCGAGGGCTGCGACGGCGATGTCCAGCGCGAGGGCGAACTCGTCCGGGTCACCGAGGACGTTCGCGAAGTCCGGTAGCGGCTGGAAGCTGATGGGTCTGCCCATCTCCCGTCGTGGCGTCCAGACCACCACGTCGGTGTTCGCGAGGTAGTCGGCCGCCTTTCCCGGATCCTCAGGCACCCACCCGGAGGGCGGTTGGGGCCACGCGTCGCCCAGACGGGCCAGGTCGTTGTTGGGATCGAGCACGATTGCCGACACGCCCCGGAGGGCGCACTCCTCGATGATGCGGCGAATGAGCACCGTCTTGCCCGAACCGGAGCCGGCGAAGATCACGGTGTGCTTGCGCAGCGACTCCAGCGACACGTGCACCGGCTCGCCGGTCTCCAGCCGGTTGCCGAGAGAGATCGAGGCCGGCAGAACAGGCGCATGCCGCCGCGACAGGTCGGGATCGTGGGTCGGCCACTCGCCGTGTGTCTGATCGGCCACGTCTTCCGGTTCCGGTGCCGACGGACCGGGCGAAAGCCGCGTCTCCTCGTCGGGCGTCCCGAACACCAGGCGGAACAACGCCGTGTTGCTCGCCGGCTTCCGCAGGTGCAGCCACTCGTGCAACTCGGATCCTGGACGTTTGAGCATGAGCTCCAGCGCCGCGAACGTCCGCAGGTCCTCCACGTCGACGCTCTCCACCAGCACACCGCCCGCGGCGCGGAACTCGGCGAGCGCCTCCTTGGTCTTCGGGGAGGTCATGGACCACGGGCCGGTGCGCAGGAGGTACGCGCGACGCTTGCCGGAGTGCGGCTCGACTTCCGAGATCACCCGCAACCCCACGATCCGGTTCTTCGCCGCGCGGCTGTTGTCGGTCGAGATGCCGCGGAACGACCAGTGGATCGCGTCCTCGTTCCTGTCGTCGAGCACCAGTTTCAGCCGCGAGTGCAGGGCGGGGCGATCACCACCCCACACGTTGTCCACCTCGTAGTTCCGCCCCTGCTCTCCCAACTCGTGCCGGTACGCGGTCAGCGCCGCACCGAGCAGCGCGGTCATCCGCTTGTCCTCGGTGTCCTTGTGGACGGCCGGACTCGGGTCGGCCTCGTCGCGCAGTCTCGCGAACGACTCGTCCAGCGGCAGAAGTCGGTCGTCACCGAGCGGGGGAGCCTGCGCGGCGGGTATTCCGTTCCGCCGTACGGCCACGATCTGGTCGAGCGAATGCAGCTCGACCACCTGGTCGTTGTCCAAACAGGACGCGACGTGTTCGGTGATGCGCTTGAACAACTCGCGCGGTGTGTACTGGGTCGCACCCGCGAACGCCTCCGGCCGCACGGGCCAGGTCGGGTACGGCGGGGTGAAACCGCAGTCCTTGAACCGCGGCGCGAGCCGCGCGGCGACCAACGCCCGGCCCGTGTCCGCTGTCGAGATGGTCCGAAGGGGAAGTTCCTCGCGAAAGCGGTCGACCGCGGCGCGGTGCGCGAACTTGCGGATGGCCTCCCACGCCGGGAACTGGCAGGCGACGACCAGCAGCGATCGGCGAGCCGCCTCGCGCAACTCCATCAGGCCCGTGCCGATCTCGTCGAACAGTTCGTTGCGCGGCAGGACAAACGGCGACTCGTGCGTGGACTGCGTCGTGATACCGGCCTGTGCGATGAGAGCGTCGATCTGGTCGATCGCGAGCACGCTCGCTCCGGTCATGCCGAGCAGACCGGAGATCTCGCGGACCATCTCGTGCGGGAGTTTCGGATCGGGGTGGATGCCCCACGCTGCGCGTTCACCGGGCACCGACTCACTGCCCGACGTCAGGTACGCCTCGCCGATCTCCTGCACCGCCGGATCGACGGCCGCGAGCAGGACCAGAGCTCGTGCCGCGTGCCGGGACTGCCACCCCTCCGCCGGGTGCGCCTCGCGCAACGCGACCACGACCCGGTCGAGGGTTTCCCTGGTCACGGGCTCCTGGCCGATCACCTGTCGGCGCACGTCGTCGGGTAGTGAGAGCACGTCCGAGAAGCGGTGCAGGAATGCGGACAGCTGCGAGTCCCCGTGCGCATCGGTCTGGTACAGGCCGTTGCGGAACGAATGCACGATGTTCTGCCAGAAGTTGTTCCCGTGCACCAGGCTAATGAGGAAGAAGTAGCCGCCGCGGCGCTGGACCTCGACGCGCACGGCACCCAGCAGGTGGGTCTTGCCCGCGCCCTGCTGACCCGTCACCGCGACGCCGAGCGGGTTCGTCGTCGGATCCACGTCGGCGTCGGTGAACGCACCGAGCACGGTGTTCACCACATCGGCGTTCAGTTCCTCCACGTGTGCCGGCGGCGGTGCCCACACGGCGGTGGGTGTCGGCGCCCAGTCGAACCTCAGGTTGTTCAGCGCACGGCGTTCCGCGTGGTCCACGGCGGCCTCAGGACGCCTTGACGGACAACAGGTGCTTCGATTCCCCACCGAGCCGGACCGCCGCCGCCCGATCGGTCTCGGTCAGGAGTTTCTGGTTCATCTCCGGGGTGAGGAACACCGACGGCAACTCGGCGACGCGGTGCAAGGCCTCGTCGAACTCCGGGGCGGCCACGTCGGGCAGTGCGCCGCGCAGCACCGCAAGCCCCACCCACGCTCCGGGATCGCTGACGAGCCGGTGATAGGCGGCGATGATGCGTTCATCCACAGTGGACTCGGTACCTGCCTCGGGCTCGGGATCCGGCTCCGCGTACGCATCGGCGAGTTCGAAGCCGGTCTTGGTGAAGACGGCGTCCACCCACTGCAGCACGCCGTACAGCAGACGGTCCTTTCGCTGCACTCCGGGAGGAGAGGCGTCCGCGAACTGCTCGCGACAACGCTTCCAGCCGGGTTCGGTCAGGTCGTGGACCCACGCGTTCTTGTGAGCTTTGGACTGCTCTGCCTCGATCAGTTTCCGTTCGACCAGGCTTTCCCGGACGGGCTTCTCGATGGTGAACCCGTACAAATCCCGTATCTCGCGGTTGGACGCGGTTCGACCGATCATCAACAGCGCCAGCAAAGCGGATTTTTCCGGGATGCTGAGCGGTGCGTTCGCCATCTGCGTTCTCCGGTTTCCGGTGATGATCGTCAGTCGACACTAGCGGCGATGCCCTGTCGGCGCACACATGTCGCCCACCTGGACCAACCCTTGCACGAAAGGAAAAGGGCGCGGTCGCGATTCCACCGCATCTCCACATCGCTCATTTGTTCGAATTCCACGTCACGTTTCCCGATTTTTGCCGACCACGTACTCCTCAGCGCGTTTCGCGAGATGCAATGCGAGCGGTACGGAGAGCGGCACGTGGTCGTCGGCGTATCTGAGCTGGTGGGCCAGCGCCGCCCAGATCCGCAGCTCCTCTGGCTCGCCCGTGGTCGTCATGCGGCTCGCGAGGACGGTGAGCTCGCGGATCTCCGGATTCCAGCCGGAGACTGCGACACCGCCGGACGCCACGCCATCGCGGTACTTCACCGCCTGGTTGGGCCTCGCACCCTGGACCGGGACCTCGGCGATGCTCTGGAACACGCGGTTGCCAACTCCGGCGTCGAACGGCTGCCACACTCCGCTCGCGTGACCTGCGAACTTCACATCATCGCGTGGTGCGTACCACTGCGGCACCTCGTCCCGTCCACCGCCGTCGCGGATCACGACGACTCGCAGACCGGGACCGAACAGCGCGGTGCGCTGGGCAGGCCAGGGTCCGAACCCGAGGGAGTCGGGCACCATCGAGCTGTTGGCGAGCCACGACCACGAGTGGCGCATGTTCCCCGCCTGCACCAGGAGCAGTGTCGGCGTTCCGCGGATCTGAAAGAGCAGCGACCTGATCCTGCGTTCCGCGGCGGACTGCTGTTCCGCCAGCGACAACCACGTGCCTCGGTCCTGCTCCACCTCGACATCCCCGTGCAGGCTCAGCAGCAACTCCGGGTAGGACACCCAGCTCTTGCTGCGCTCGTTCCAGCCTTCGACCCGCTGGCCGTGTTCGGCCGGGCGGATGCGCACCACCACCAAAGCGCGCCGTGCGCCGCGAGCCGTTGTGTGGTTCTTGCGGATCATCCAGAGACCTACGTACTGGAGGTCCGGCGGAATCGCCGCACCGAGGGTGTGCTCCGGCGGCAGCACCGCGCCGAGCTGGCGCAGACCGTCGAGGACCGCGGACCGCGCCCGGTCCTCGAGCGCCGTCGTCTCGGTGGTGATGAACTGGCTGACCCGGCGTGCGTCCGCGCAACCGAGGCGGACCGCTCCCTTCGGGTCGCGACCCGGACCGAACTTGTCCACGCCGCGCAGCTCGACGAGGACGAGACGGATCGGTGCGTCCTGTGGTGGCGTGCCGAAGTGCCGGACGATCATCTCGCGGCGGTCGCGGCTCGTGGCCGCGACCGCACGCGTGTGCGCCTTGCCCCACGTGCCGGACACCGGCAGATCCGCGACGATCTCCTCCCACGTGGCCGAGTCCAGTCGCACCTCCAGTTCAGGGGTGCGCCAGTGAGGTGCGCACGCCGGGTCGAGGTCGAGCACCTCGCACAGTGCGGCGACGAGCGCGTCACGGGTCCGGTCGTTCTCGTGGCGGATGTCGATGATCAACGGACCTCCGCCGAGCGCCGCCGCGCAGGCGAGCCGGCGTGTGCGGCCCTTCACCACCCTGCTCGCCGCCTTGGCCTCGTCGTTCTTGTCCCGGCGCCACAGCTGCGGTTTGGCGAGCAACGTCACCTTGGTCAGGTCCGTGGCCCGGCGCAGGACTCCGGTGAGCGACTCCTCGACCCACTCGTCGAGGTGGCGGCGCTCAACGGGCATGAGTCCCGATTTCGCAGCGTGCGTCCCCATCGAGGTCGAATGGACGACCCACGCCGAGACACCGTCGCGGCCGAGTGCCCACTCGGTCGGGTTGTCGATCAGCTCCTCGGCCGTGGGCAGCGGGAAGGCGGAGCTGTACTCCGGGAGCAGCGTCATCAGGCTGTTGGCACGCCAAGCCGGTGTGCCGAGCCTGGGGTCGTGCCGGATTCCGTTGGCGATCAGCCTCGGCACTCCGCCCTCGCGGAACGTCCACGGCAGGGGAACCTGCAAACAGGCCGTCACACCGCGCTGCGGATCCAGCTTCACGGGTTCGCCGGTCACCCAGCGCCGGACGCCGTACGACACGTGCACCCTGGGCCGGTCCGAGAACGGCACGGTGTGCAGCGAGACCCGGATCAGCAACGAGTGCCGCCAGTCCCGGCCGCGACTGACGTGCGGCTGGGGCGGCCACGACACCAGCTCGGTGCCCCGGGCCGAGGACACCACGCGGAACGACAGCTCCGTCCCCTCGTGGCGGTATGTGCGTGCGGCCAGCCGTGCCGCGACCGCCTCAGGCACCAAGTGGTACAACCGGCGGTGGGGATTCGCGGTGCCGCCCCTGGTCAGCGTCGTCTCGGTCAGGTCGACGGAAGTCGGTGCCCACGCCGGCAAGGCGTCGTCGAGAGCGTCGAGCAGGGTGTCCACCTCGTCTCCATCGGCGTCACCGCGGCGGGACAGGATGCGGGTCAGCCAGGCGTTCGTGAGACGGATCATCGCGTCGTGCGGCACGATGTCAGCCGCGTAGAGCCACGGCACCTGGTCGTCGGTCGCCGCACCCGGAGCGGCGAGCACGTCCGGCACAGCGGCCTGGAGCAGCGAGTTGAACTGTTTGATCGGTACGGTCCACCGCGGGTCCGTGCGGGTGAACTGCTTCGCGTACCGCTGCACCACCTCGGTGCGCCACTCACGAGCGAACGCGATGACTTTGAAGTCGTGCGACCACGGATCGCGGCCGAGGTCGTAGGCGGTGAGACGAACCGTCGAGCTCATGGGCGATGCAGACCTTCCGTCGCGTTCGCCAGGCATCTGCCGAGCGCCGTCCACAGCGGTCCGTAGAGCTCGCGCACGAGCTGCCGCTCGTGCGCGGGGATCATCGGATCGGCCATCGGGGAGCAGTAGCGGTCCAGCACCGAGTGCATGGATACCAGCAGGCTCGTCTCCGCGGTGTCCTGCCGCCCGAGCGCCAGGTTCGGGGCGAACGCCGCGTCCGCGAACACGACCCGTGCGGGCACCCCACCTCGGACCAGGCGGCCGATCACCTGCCAGATCACGACCAGCAGGTCCCACGTGACCGACTCGCGGTCGTCGCCCAGGTCTCGCCACGTCATGCTCCGGGTCACCACCCGTCGCCACTCCGCGCGGGCCGCGGATCGGAACACCCGGCCCGCTTCGTCGAGCGAGGCGGCCGAAGCGGTCATGGTCCGGAAGCGGCCGTCACGGCGGACCCTTGACGCCCAGTCGTTCACCGCGTGCACGGCGAGGGTCAGGTCATCGGGCCGCGGGCTGGGACGAACGAGGAAGAACACGGATCCGATTGCCGCGACCCGGTGCTCGTTGAGGATGTTGTGCCCGCGTTCCACCGCCAGCAGCGGAGCGACCAGGAGGTCCGCGCGCGTCATCGCGAGCGTGTCCACGTCGCCGCGCCGCAGCACCGGCGCCTGGTGCTCACCGGGCTCGGTGATCTCGTCGTCGTCCGCGACGAGCCTGAACACCTTGTCCCGCCACCGCTTCATCCCGTGCAACAGGTCGGCTACCAGCTCGGCCTCGTCGTAGCTGCCGACCAAAAGCAGGATGCGGCGGCGGTAGTCGTCGGCGATGTCCGCCAGCTCGTCTTCGAGCACGCTCGCGCGCTCGTCCGCCGACTCCGCCAGTCGCTTGACGACGCCGCTCAGCGCACGTGGCCGATCGTCGAGAGGCGTACCCGAGACGCGCATGGGAGCTTGGCCGTCGCTCACGGGCGCGAAGCGGAAATCGCTGTCCGAGGCGATCCGCTCGATCTCCGCCCTTTCCGGCGCGAGCAGCGCCCGCACCGGCACGTCCAGGTGGTACCGGCTCGACGACCCCGCCCAACTGCTGCCGGACAGCAGCACGACGTGCGGTCCGGGCCTGTTGTCCACCTCAGGCAGGCCCGTCATGGCCTTGAGCAGGTCGCGACCGACACCGACGCAGTGGAAGAACTTCAGCTCGCCACTCACCACGCCGCCGTCGTCCCGGCTTTCCGGCAGGAACTGGAAGCCGATCACGTCACCCATGGGCGGTTCGGGGATCATCGGCCCGTAGTCGTCCGGTACCCGGAAGCCGAGTGCGGTGCCCAGGTTGAGCGCAGTCTCGACGCGCGGCCACATGACCGTCATCAGCGCCAGCTTCGGTTCAAGCGCCGAGAGCAGCAGGGTGAACTCGAACCGGATGGCCCACTGGTCAAGCCACTTGCGACCGGTGACGTCGTCGTGGACGCCGGTCAAATCGGCGAGCGCGTCCCGCAGCTCCAGGCGGGTGCGCCGCAACGACGTCGCGTGCAGCAGTTCACTGGTCAACCGCACGAGGGACGGGTTGGCCGGTGGGAAGCTGCGACGTTCACCGAACGGGTTGTCGCGGAACCGGTCGAGTTCGCCGAGCAGCGCGCCGCGGGCCGTCTCGAACGAATCCGGCCCTGAGCCCGCTGCGCGGGGATAGCGGTCCGCCGCGAGCCTGCGGTGCAGGAGCCACGCGCTGAAGTGGCCCCCTCGCAGCCATTGCCGCAGATCGTGGTGGCGCACCAGGAGCGCGTAGATCCGGTCCGTCGCGGCGCAGGCGGTGTTCACCGCCGCCGACCACGCCTGGACATCGTTGTCGGACAACGGGATCCGGGCGCGGTCCACGAGCTGGCCGATCTTGTGTGCGTGGACCTTGTCGAGCCACGACACGGCGCCACGTCCCACCAACGTGGCCACCGGTGCGAACTGGGAGTCGAGCGTGATCTGCACGCGATCGACCTCGTCCACGACGACGACGTCGCTGCGTCGGCACGCCAGTTCCAGGAACCGGATCCGTTCGGCGTTCTGCGGCCAGGGCACAGCCGTGCTCACCAGGCTTTGCGGCGTCGCCACCCACACGTCCGCCTCGACGAGTTCGTGAGCGGAGTGGTGACGCGGGCAGGCCGACCAGAGCGGACACGCGCAGCGGGTGCCTGCACCGGTCTTGACGTCCCTCGGCCGAAGGCTGGTGCAGGGGGCGTGGTGGTAAGCCGGCGGTGGCCGGTCGTCACCGCGGAGAGCCGCGAGGGCGCACGACGTGCCCAGGTGGTCGAAGCCCGCGTCGACGTGCCCCAGGACGCCGGGCTCACCGCGACCGGCGAGTCTGCGGTGCAGCCGCTCGGCATGTCGCACCCGTGTCCCCGCACCGATGACAGGAGCGGCCCTGACACCGTGCACGCCGAACAGTTCGACCAGTTTCAGCGCTTCCGCGACGTCACCGACGACGAGCGTGACGCGCAGCCCCAGCTTGACCACAACGTGGACCGTCAGCACGTCCCGCAGGGTGCTCTTGCCCGCACCGACGATGCCGAGCAGGTGGGTGAGGCCGTCGAGGTCGAGCGTTCCGCTCTCCACGAAGCGGTCGCCCGCCAGCGGCATGAGGGAGACCCTGCCGAGACGGCCCTCCCAATCAGCGTAGGCGGTCGCGTCCATGTCGCGCGCCGTCGCCAGCAGCGCCGGCTTGCCGATCGTGACGGGTTTGCCCGCTCCCCGTTGCGGTTCGTCAAGGTCGTGCCCGACCGGTGGCGGTAGGTTGAGCACCGGCAACGTGACGGTTCTCAGTTCCTCGCCGGCGACGAACGTGTGCGGACCGAGCCCAGCGACCCGCAGCTCGCTCCCGGCGAACGGCGCGGCTTCGCGGAGCAGCCGCTCGTAGACAGACCATCGTTCCGGTGCGGTGGACACCGGACGGCGGTCGGGCGGCCGGTCCGGATCGGTCTCGTGGTAGCCGCGCAGCTCCTCGTCCAGCTCGTTGTAGTCGGCCAGCGCGGACTGCCAGGCGGTGGAACTCCGCATGATCCACAGTTCGTACCGCACGGTCCGCAGCACGTCGTCGAAGCCGCTGACGCCGCGTTCCCGCGCGAACGGGAAACCGCTGAACAGCGGCCATGCGTCGGTGACCGGCATGCCAGGCAGCACCGTCTGAGCGACGAACAGCCCGAACTCCGTGGTGAACGCTTTGCGCAGCGCGTCGCCCGGAATCCGGTAGATGTCCGCCAGCGGCGCGGACATGGCCTGGAACAGCTGTCTCGAGCTCCGCATCACACCTCGTTCCGCTTCGCCGAACCACCGGCCAGGTCCACCAGTTCCGCGTCGGCCACGAGCGTCGGCGCACCGGGCAGGAGCCGGCCGAACACCGCCCGGTAGTCGGGCCTGGCCCACAGGCGTTCCCCCGGCACGACCACGAGGGGATTCCGGTCACGCCAGGCCGACCTGTCCACCGCGCGGGCGAGCAGTGCCGGGTCACCGTGGTCGAACACCAGCACGAACCTGTGCCCGCCCTCTGGCCAGTAGATCCGCAATCCCTCGGCTTCGCACGTCACCACCGCGTCGTGGCTCCTGGCCAGCTCGACCACGGCCCGCTCCACCCGGCCGATACCGCCGACCACCCTTCGTGCCACCTCGGCGAGCACCAGGCTTCCGGTCGCGGGCAACATTTCCGGCGGCTGTTCCGCCGCCGTGCACGTCTCCCGCTCGCACAACCAGCGACCGGCAAGTGGCACGGACGGCGCACGACAAGCCTTGCAACGGGCCACCTCGCCGCGTCGCACCAGCGTCCTGCCGACGGGCCCGTAGAGATCACGCACCAGCCGCCAGGTGCGACGGGCCTGACGGTCACCGATGAAGGTCGTCACCATGTCGTCCGACACGACCTGGTGCTCGGCCAGGAACAGCCGGCACGCCAGGTGCCGGTCCGGTGCGGCGGTTTCCTCCAGATGGCCGCGGATCGGATCAGGTCGCACGGCGCTGCCGTCCTCCGCCCACTCCCAGCACAGCCCCGTAGGACGAGACCGCCGGACGTCCACCAGCAACCCGTCGCCGCCCAAGACCTCGTCGGGCAGTCGCAGCGGCCAGTCGGACAGCGGCCGGACTCCGCACCACCCGACCAGACCCGGCAGGCTGCGGGGCGGCCGCGCACCGCGGGACAGGCACGTCAGGGTGAGCCGATCCAGTGCGGACTGCGCACGGTCCGGGTAAGGCGTCGCGAAACCGGTCGCCGGGTTCGCCTCGTCGAGGTCCAGGACGGCCACAGCGACCGCCTGCACCAGCGCGACGTCGTCCTCCACCGTCACGGCCCGGCCTCGGACCGGCCGGGCGGGCACCACCGCAACACTTCGCAGGTGCGGCAGCCGGCGCCTGGTCGTGCGCGAAACTCGTCGTCACCGTGCCACGGCGCGGCCAGCGACGTGATCACCGCTTCCGCCTCGGCGCGGGTGGCGGGATCCCGCACGTCGTAGATCCGCAGATCATTGCCATCGGGGTGGAGCAGCTCCAACTCGACCCGTGGGTGGGGGCCTGCATCGCGGATCGCGCCTTTGCCGAGC